>JAKALQ010000015.1 GCA_021824095.1 Actinomycetes bacterium | reverse complement strand
CATCGACGACGTCTGGTTGCGAGCCGCCGCGTGAGGCAGCACGAGGACGACGCCGACCTGCGCGGCACCGGCGGCTACGAACTCGAGGAACGCCAGGCCCTGCGCCGCGTGGAGGGTCTGTCCACCGAGCTTGAGGACATCAGCGAGGCCGAGTACCGGCAGGTGCGACTCGAGCGCGTCATCCTCGTCGGCGTGTGGACGACGGGCTCCGCGAAGGACGTCGAGCGCTCCATGGCCGAGCTGGCGCGCCTCGCCGAGACGGCAGGTTCCAACGTGCTCGAGGCGCTCGTGCAGCGACGTGATGCCCCCGATCCGTCGACCTTCATCGGCTCGGGCAAGGTGCTCGAGTTGCGCGAGGCCGTCATCGCGAACCGCGCCGACACCGTCATCTGCGACGGTGATCTCGCGCCCTCGCAGCTGCGTACGCTCGAGGAACGGCTCAAGGTGAAGGTCGTCGACCGCACCTGGCTCATCCTCGACATCTTCGCCCAGCACGCACGCTCCCGCGAGGGCAAGGCCCAGGTCACGCTCGCCCAGCTGCAGTACCTGCTGCCGCGACTGCGCGGCTGGGGCGAGGCGATGAGCCGGCAGGCCGGCGGCATCGGCACGCGTGGTGTGGGCGAGACGAAGATCGAGATGGACCGCCGTCGCATCCGTGACCAGATCGCGCGCATCCGTCGCGAGCTGCGCGACATGGAGCGCACGCGAGCCGTGAAGCGGCAGACCCGCAAGCGCACGGGCGTCGCCCAGGTGGCGATCGCCGGTTACACGAACGCGGGCAAGTCGTCCCTGCTGAACCGGCTCACGGGCGCCGGCGTGCTCGTCGAGAACGCGCTCTTCGCCACGCTCGACCCCACCGTGCGACGCACCAAGCTGCCGTCCGGTCGCGAGGTCACGCTTGCCGACACCGTCGGCTTCGTGCGCCACCTGCCGCACCAACTCGTCGAGGCCTTCCGCTCCACGCTCGAGGAGGTGTCGCAGGCCGACCTCATCGTGCACGTCGTCGACGGCTCCGACGAGGATCCGCTCGGCCAGATCGATGCGGTGCGCGAGGTGTTCGGCGAGATCGACGCGGTCGCAGTGCCGGAGCTCATCGTGGTGAACAAGGCCGACATCGCCGACCCGGTGGTGCTCGCGCGGCTGCTGCAGCGTGAGCGCAACGCCGTCGTCGTGTCCGCGCGCACCGGCACCGGCATCGACGAGCTGCTCGCCACCATCGAGCGCTTGCTGCCCGGCCCGTCGGTCGAAGTGCGAGCACTGGTGCCGTACACGCGTGGCGACCTCGTGAGCCGCGTGATGCGCGATGGCGTCGTCATGGAGCGCGAGCATCGTGACGAGGGCACCTTCCTGCATGCGCGCGTCGATGATGGGCTGGCAGCCGATCTCGCCGCCTACCGGGTGGACGTCGGCGCATGACCAGCCTCGACGACGCCCTGGACGCCGTCGTGGCCGCTGTCGGTGGTGAGCGACGTGAGGGGCAGCGCCGCATGGCCCATGCCGTTGCCGCTGCCATGGCCTCCGGTGAGCACCTGCTCGTGCAGGCAGGTACGGGCACCGGCAAGTCGGTGGCCTACCTCGTGCCTGCCATCCTGCGTGCCCTCGAACGTGGCGAGGCAGTGGTGGTGTCCACCGCCACTCTCGCCCTGCAACGGCAGTTGGTCGGCCGCGACCTGCCGCGCATCGTCACCGCCCTCGCACCACTGCTCGGCCGCACGCCCACCTTCGCCGTCGCGAAGGGCCGGCACAACTACGTCTGCAAGGCGCGACTGCACGCCGAGGTGTCGGCCCCCGAGGACGACGAGGACGCCGCCGCCCTGTTCGCCTCGCCCACGACGAAGCTCGGGCGCGAGGCCAAGCGCGTGCGCACCTGGGCCTTCCAGACGAAGACCGGTGACCGTGAGGAGCTCGAGCCCGCGGCCGATCCGCGGGTGTGGCGGGCCCTCAGCGTGAGCGGCAGCGAGTGCATCGGCGCCGCCAAGTGCCCCTACGGCGACGAGTGCTTCACCGAGCTGGCCCGCGAGGCGGCGGCCGACGCCGACATCGTCGTGACGAACCACGCCATGCTCGTCATCCACGCGCTCGAGGGCGTGCCGCTGCTGCCGCCCCACGGGGTCGTCATCGTCGACGAGGGTCACGACCTCGCCGACAGCGTCACCAACCAGGCCACCGAGGTGCTCACCGCCGGCATGGTGGAGCGTGCGGCCAACCGCTGCCGGCGCATCATCGACGCCGACATCGTCGCCATGCTCGCCGATGCGGGTGACGGGCTGTCGCTCGTGCTCGGCGAGGTGGCGCAGCCGTGGCCACTACGCGTCGTCCGTGATGCGGAGGAGGGGCGGCAGCTGCTGGCACAGGCCACGCTCGTGCCGTCGCTCACGGCCATCCGCGACGCGGCCAACAACGCGCTCGTCGCCCTCGCATCGGTGTCGAAGGGCGACGGTGATGCGCCCGCCGACGTGCAGGCCGATCGCCTGCGCGCCCGCGTCGCCGTCACCGAGGTGCACGACGTCGCCGGACGGCTGCTGGCGCTCAAGGATCACGATGTGGCCTGGCTCGACCGGTCCGAGGGGCGGGCGCCGGTGCTGTCCGTGGCGCCGCTCACGGTGAGCGGGCTGCTCGCGATGTCGCTGTTCGGTGAGCGCACCATCATCGTCACGAGTGCCACGCTCGAACTCGGCGGCGACTTCGACGCCATTGCCCGCTCGCTCGGGCTGCGTGCCGAGCCGCGTGCCCTCGACCCCGACGCCTTCCACGAGGACCCGGACGAGGATCCCGCGGCGCAACGGCCGGACACCGTCGCGTGGTCGTCCCTCGACGTCGGCACGCCGTTCGACCCGGCCCGCCAGGGCATGCTCTACGTGGCCTCGCAGCTGGCGCCACCCGGGCGTGACGGCACCTCCGTCGAGCAACTGGCGGAGCTGCAGGCCCTCGTCGAGGCGAGCGGCGGCCGTGCGCTGGCGCTCTTCTCATCCTGGCGCGCGGTGGATGCCGCGGAGGCGGTGCTGCAGCCGGCGTGCACCGCGATGGGCGTGCACCTGCTCGTCCAGCGCCGCGGCATGCCCGTGAGCGACCTCGTGCGCCGCTTCGCGGAGGACGAGACGAGTGTGCTGCTCGGCACGCTCTCGCTGTGGCAGGGCGTCGACGTGCCGGGGGAGAGCTGCAGCCTCGTCGTCATCGACCGCATCCCCTTCCCGCGGCCGGATGACCCGCTGCACGCGGCGAGGCAGGCGCGCGTGGATGCCGCCGGAGGCAGCGGTTTCATGGCCGTCGCTGTGCCGCGGGCGGCGTTGCTGCTCGCGCAGGGTGCGGGCCGGCTCATCCGCTCGCAGCGGGATCGGGGCGTGGTGGCGGTGCTTGACTCGCGCCTGGCGACGGCCCGCTATGGCAGCTTCCTGCGCCGCAGCATGCCGCCGTTCTATGCGACGACGGACCGTGAGACGGTGCTGGGGTCGTTGCGACGGCTCGCCGCTTCACGTGACTGACGGACGACGACCCGATCGTTGGCAGGGCGGTCAGAGGGTGCGGAGCACCGTCTTCACGACGCCGAGGATGCGGGCGTCATCGCCGAGGATCGGCGCGTAGGCCGGGTTGTGCGGCATGAGCCACACGTGCCCGTCACGGCGCTTCAGCGTCTTCACCGTGGCCTCGTCACCATCGAGCAGTGCCGCCACGATGTCGCCGTTGTCGGCCGTCTGCGAGCGGCGCACCACCACGTAGTCGCCGTCGCAGATGGCGGCGTCGATCATCGAGTCGCCCTTGACGCGCAGCATGAACAGTTCGCCGTGGCCCACGAGCTCGCGGGGGAGCGTCATCACCGATTCCACCTGCTCGTCCGCGAGCACACCCGTGCCGGCTGCGATGGTGCCGAGCAGCGGGATGCCGACCGTCTCGGAGGTCGGCACCGAGGGCTCGTCGACGGGGGCGGCGGGTGCCGCATCGTCGATGCCGGGGAGCAGCACCTCGACGGCGCGCGCGTTGCGGGAGTCACGACGCAGGAAGCCCGCCTTCTCCAGTTGGGCGAGCTGGTGGGTGACCGAGGAGGTGGAGGCCAGGCCGACGGCCTCACCGATCTCGCGCATGGTCGGCGGGTAGCCGCGCTCGGCGACCGTGCGCTGGATGCATTCGAGGATGAGCCGCTGCCGCGCCGTCAGGCCGTCGGCGTCGGGTGTGCTGTCGGGCAGGGCATGCACCGTGGCCATCGCGTCGGTCATTGTCGGACCCCCTCGCTTCCATAGTCCCGGTGGTGGTCGCGAGCCACAGGGGAGTCCGCGGCCACCGCCCCCGACAGTAGGCCATTCGAACGAAGGTTCCAAACATCTGTTCGATTCGCGCTTGACGTGTCGCGGACCCGATGCGAGGATTCGAACAGGCGTTCGAACCTTCCCCGATGCGAGCGCAAGGAGACCGATCATGGCGACGATGACGATGGACGGCATGGCCCGGCCCATGGGCAGGGCGATGGTGCGATCTGCAGGCCGTACGAGCACGCGGACGGCCGTCCCGCGCGGGGTGCGGTCGGTGGCCCGGCCGGCAGCCGCCAGCGCCGGTGCCGTGCGCCTGACGCGGCGTGGTCGGCTCGTGGTCTTCCTGGCCCTCGTCACCGCGGCCATGGCGGTCGCCAGTCTCGGGCTTGCGGCATTGCGCACACCCTCGGTGGCCGCACTCACCACGCAGTCGGCCGCGGCGCCTGCCTACCATCGCGTGGTCGTGCATGCGGGGGACACCCTGTGGTCGATCGCCGGTCGCACGATGCCGGGCGTCGATCCCGTGGAGGCCATCGGGCGCATCCGCGCCCTCAACGCCATGCAGCCGAGCACCCCGCTCGTCGCTGGTGCGGTCATCGCGGTCCCCACGGTCTGACGACCGTTCGGCGCATCGTCAACGCTTCCTTCGCGGCGTCCCTACAGGGCCCGGCGTGTCGCCACTTGCGCGCCCCGTACCGACGTCGTACCTTCGGCGACACAACATCTTGGGTTGCCTTCGGGGGTTCTTGTCCACATCTCGTGGTCACGGTCTCCGGGTTATCCACCGGTTGATCCACAGCGGATCCACCGTCCTGACGGCTTCGAGGGGAGGTCTGGCGCCGTGTACTGCCCGTTCTGCAAGCACGAGGACTCCCGCGTCATCGACTCCCGTTCGAGCGATGACGGCACCGCCATCCGCCGTCGTCGGCAGTGCCCGGCCTGCGGCAAGCGCTTCTCCACCGTCGAGACCTGCACCCTGCAGGTCGTGAAGCGGTCCGGCGTCGTCGAACCCTTCTCCCGCGCCAAGGTGCTCTCCGGTGTGCGCAAGGCCTGCCAGGGGCGTCCGGTGAGCGACGACGATCTGGCCCTGCTGGCACAGCGCGTCGAGGATGCTCTCCGGGCCACCGGGGTGGCCGAGGTGCCGAGCGGTGAGGTGGGCCTCGCCATTCTCGGGCCCCTGCGCGACCTCGACGAGGTGGCCTACCTGCGCTTCGCCTCGGTGTACCGCAACTTTGAGAGCCTCGCCGACTTCGAGGGCGAGATCGCGGTCCTGCGGGCCCATCGCAATGCCGATGCCCCACCGGGCCGGCAGGCGGCCATCACCGGCACGGCCTGACCGCCGCCGGACTCCGCCTCCACACGACCTCCACTTCCCCAGCACTACGGCCGGTTCCCCACGGTCGCCATCACCACCACTGCACCTGAAGGGGCATCATGACCGAGATCACGAACGGCGCCGCTCCGCGTTCCGCATCGAAGGGCGCCAAGGCGACGGGCATGACGTTCACGCGCGTCTGGTCGACCGAGGGGGTCCACCCCTACGACCAGATCACGTGGGAGCGCCGTGACGTTGTCCAGACGAACTGGAAGACGGGTGACGTCGTCTTCGAGCAGCGTGGCGTCGAGTTCCCCGACTTCTGGTCGGTGAACGCGTCCACCATCGTCACCACGAAGTACTTCCGTGGCGCCGTCGGCACCGAGCAGCGCGAGTGGTCGCTGCGCCAGCTCATCGATCGCGTGGTGCTCACGTACGTGAAGGCGGGCCGTGAGTTCGGCTACTTCTCCTCGCCGGCTGACGCCGACATCTTCGAGGCGGAGCTCACCTACATGCTCCTGCACCAGATCTTCGCCTTCAACTCGCCGGTGTGGTTCAACGTCGGCACCAGTGCGCCGCAGCAGGTGAGCGCCTGCTTCATCCTCTCGGTCGACGACACCATGGACTCGATCCTCAACTGGTACCGCGAGGAGGGCCTCATCTTCAAGGGCGGCTCCGGTGCTGGCCTCAACCTCTCCCGCATCCGCTCGTCGAAGGAGCTCCTGTCCTCCGGCGGCACGGCCAGCGGCCCGGTGTCGTTCATGCGCGGCGCCGATGCATCCGCCGGCACCATCAAGTCCGGTGGCGCCACGCGTCGCGCGGCCAAGATGGTCGTCCTCGACGTCGATCACCCGGACATCGAGGAGTTCATCGAGACGAAGGTCCGTGAGGAGGAGAAGATCCGTGCCCTCAAGGCGGCGGGCTTCGACATGGACCTCGGCGGCAAGGACATCAACTCCGTCCAGTACCAGAACGCCAACAACTCGGTGCGCGTCTCCGACGAGTTCATGCGCGCGGTCGAGAACGGCACCGACTTCGGGCTGCGTGCCCGCGGCTCGGGCGAGGTCATCGAGTCGGTTGATGCCCGTGAGCTCTTCCGCAAGATGTGCGAGGCAGCGTGGGCCTGCGCCGATCCGGGCATCCAGTTCGACGACACCATCAACGATTGGCACACCAACCCCGAGACCGGTCGCATCAACGCGTCCAACCCCTGCTCGGAGTACATGAGCCTCGACAACAGCTCGTGCAATCTGGCGTCGCTCAACCTCATGAAGTTCCTCAAGGCCGACGACTCCTTCGACTCGGAGCGCTTCGCGAAGGCCGTCGAGTACATCACCACGGCGATGGACATCTCGATCAGCTTCGCCGACTTCCCGACGGAGGCCATCGGCCAGACCACGCGTGACTACCGTCAGCTCGGTGTCGGGTACGCCAACCTCGGCGCCCTGCTCATGGCCGTCGGCCTGCCGTACGACTCCGAGGGTGGCCGCGCACTCGCTGCGGCGATCACGAGCCTCATGACGGCCGTCACCTACAAGCGTTCGGCCGAGCTGGCCGGCGTTGTCGGCCCCTACGCCGGGTACGCCCGCAACGCCACCGCGCACGCTCGCGTTATGCGCAAGCACGCTGCGGCCACGGATTCGCTGCGCACCGTCTCGAGCCTCGATGGCGATATCGCGAAGGATGCGGCGAAGTACTGGGAGCAGGGCATCGCGCTCGGCACCAAGCAGGGCTGGCGCAATGCGCAGGCTTCGCTGCTCGCCCCCACCGGCACCATCGGCTTCATGATGGACTGCGACACCACGGGCATCGAGCCGGACTTCTCGCTCGTGAAGTTCAAGAAGCTCGTGGGTGGCGGCTCCATGCAGATCGTGAACAACACGATCCCGCACGCGCTGAAGAAGCTCGGCTACGCAGACGAGACCGTTGAGGCCATCGTCGAGTACATCTCGAACAATGGCCACGTTGTCGACGCACCTGGGCTGAAGCTCGAGCACTACCCGATCTTCGACACCGCCATGGGCCTGCGTGCCATCAGCCCGATGGGCCATGTGCGCATGATGGCGGCGGTGCAGCCCTTCCTGTCCGGTGCCATCTCGAAGACCGTGAATATGCCCGAGTCGGCCACCATCGAGGAGGTCGAGGAGATCTACTTCCAGTCCTGGAAGATGGGCGTCAAGGCGCTCGCGATCTACCGCGACAACTGCAAGGTGGGCCAGCCCCTGTCGGATGCCAAGGCCAAGCCCGCCGCCAGCGAGGCGCCGGCCTCGTCCACGGCGGTCGAGTACCGGCCGACCCGCCACCGCATGCCGAAGCGTCGCACCTCGCAGACCACGTCGTTCTCCGTCGGCGGCGCCGAGGGCTACATGACGGCCGGTTCGTACGAGGACGGCAGCCTTGGCGAGGTGTTCCTCAAGCTCGGCAAGCAGGGTTCTACGCTCGCCGGTGTCATGGACGCGTTCTCCATCGCCATCTCGATCGCGGTGCAGTACGGCGTCCCGCTCGAGGCCTACGTCGCGAAGTTCACGAACATGCGCTTCGAGCCGGCCGGCCTCACCGATGACCCGGATATCCGTATGGCCCAGTCGATGATGGATTACATCTTCCGTCGTCTCGCGCTGGACTACCTGCCGTACGAGAAGCGCGCCGCACTCGGCATCTTCACCGCCGCCGAGCGCGCCGACCAGGTGGCGGGCTACGACAGCGTGCCGGCTTCCACGCCGGATGTCGTCGATGCCGTCGTCGAGACCTTCGCGCAGTCGGCGCCAGTCGCGCCGGCCGCGGCTGCGGTGCCGGCCACCCCGGTGGTCATCGATGACGCGCACTCATCGGCCGAAGTCATGGAGCAGCTCATGGGCAAGACCCACGACGCGCCGCTGTGCCTCACCTGTGGGATCAAGATGCGCCCCGCCGGCGCCTGCTACGTCTGCGAAGGCTGTGGCGCCACCAGCGGCTGCAGCTGATCGACCCGCGTGGCGGGGCGTCTGGCCTACCCCGCCACGCGGTCGCACGTGAGACCTCACAACCTGACCGCCTGACCTGCAATCACCCCAAGGCACGAGCCCTCGCCCCTTGTACCCAGGCGAGGGCTCGTTGCAGTCGTGGCGCAAAATCCTTGCGCCGATCGAGAACCAGTCAGACGAGAACTGTCACAGGGCGTCGACATACTTCATCTGAGAATGTTGTGTACTGAGACGAGGGAATGTGGCTAACTGGATTAGGCCGGCCTACTCAAGAGCCGAGGTGCGACGTGCCGGTGAAGCGCTTCGCGACGCGAACCTGGGATTGCCCCAGGCGCTAGAGGTGCGCCAAGCGCGGGATGTAGCCGATAACTGGCGCGCGGCACATGGTTATCCTCTCAACACGGTACAACTCATGCTTCGCCGGCACGCTATAGGGGTCGACCCAAGTGCCGTAATCGCGCAGCGACTGAAGCGATTCCCGTCCATTGAGAAGAAGCTCCGCCGATTCCCCACAATGCAACTGCACAGCATGCAGGATCTTGGCGGCTGCCGCGCGATAGTTGCCGGCGTTGGGGAAGTCGATGCGGTCGTCGATCGATTCAGGAAGTCACCAGGAAAGCAGATTCTGAAATCCGAGTTTGACTACTTGCGAGCACGGCTACGTGAAGATGGTTACCGCAGCCACCATCTTGTTATACAGAGCCGTAGCGCGGCGCGACCTGAGTTTGACGACATGCTCGTAGAGGTGCAGGCACGCACCCAACTGCAGCACGCTTGGGCAACCTGTGTTGAGACCATCGACTTCTTCGGAAAGCAAGGGCTTAAGACCGGAGGCGGAGACGCAGAGTGGAGGCGATTCTTCGCGCTGATGGGTGCTGAACTCGCGCTCGCCGAGGGGCTGCCCTTACAGGATGGGGTGCAGACGCACAAGCGGGAGCGTCGTCGCGAAATCAAGCAACTCGCCAGGCAGCTGGACGTGTTGAACAGGTTGTCGAGCTACGCATTCACAGCGCAGCAGGTTTCGGGAGGCCGCAGAGGTCACGTCACACTCCACTTGCATTTTCAGAAGGGCTCGACGGTCCTTGACATCCAGCACTACGGGACTATTCGAGATGCGACCAAAGCTTACGACGCCCTTGAGGCTCGGAGCTCAGGCGACTCGAGTCAAGACATAGCCCTGGTTCGTGTTGCTGACGTTCGCTCGCTCCAATTGGCCTATCCGAACTACTTCGCTGACACCCTTCGCTTCTCGAATGAGGTCGCTCGAGCCATCCTCTGAGCGTGCCGCAGTTGGCAGAGGCACTAGGCGTGCAAGGATTCAGTTCGCGAGATGGTCTCTCGCAACGACAACAGCGACGGCGCTGCCGTCATTACTCCGGCTTCGGCCGAGAGGAGACCGTAATGAGTAGGGCGAAGCCTGCTTTCAAGTTCGTAGACCTGTTCGCGGGCATCGGCGGTTTTCATCATGCACTGAGTTCCTCGGAATTCGGCGGCGAGTGTGTGCTGGCGGTAGATATTGATGACGCCTGTCGCGATGTCTACCGATCGACTTGGCCGGAGATGGCCAAGGAGCAGGTTCGTGGCGATATCCGCGCCATCACCATGGCCGAGGACGGTAGCGATCGAGTTGCCGAGGAGATCGATGGTCTGGTGCCCGATCATGACGTCCTCTGCGCTGGGTTCCCCTGCCAGCCATTCAGCAAGTCCGGCGCACAACTTGGTGTCATGGACTCGACGCGCGGCACGCTCTTCTTCGACATCCTGAAGATCGCACAGGTGAAGCAGCCGCGCTTCCTTCTGTTGGAGAACGTGCGCAACCTGGCAGGTCCGCGGCACAGCAATACCTGGGCCACGATCGTTCGCTCGCTGCGTGAGATCGGCTACCGGGTATCGGACCAGCCTGTTGTGTTCAGCCCGCACTTCTTGCCGCAGGAGTTGGGCGGACGTCCTCAGTCTCGAGACCGAGTCTTCATCCTGGCTACGCGCGTGTCGGACGACGCGGACAAGACGCAGGATCCGCTGGTCCGTCGAGGGGTCGTGGGCGACTGGCACCCGACGCGTTGGGACATCGAGGACTTCCTTCTGGACGACAGCGAGATCCCGAACCTCGAGGCATACCAACTACGTCGCGAAGAAGTGGCATGGCTGGACGCGTGGCAGGCGTTTGCTCAGGGGATTCCCGAGGAGGACCTTCCCGGCTTCCCTATTTGGGTGGACGAGTTCCGTGCCCGGCCCAGCATCAAGCCAGACACCCCGGACTGGAAGGCCGACTTCCTGCGGAAGAACAGTGCCTTCTATGTCAGGAACAAGGCCTTCATCAACGACTGGCTCAGGCGCTCCTGGATCGATGGCGAGGAGTACCGCGTCTCCGACTTCCCGGCTAGTCGACGCAAGTTCGAGTGGCAGGCGCGGCTGGCGCAGCCGACGCGAGGCGATCGTGACTTGTGGAAGCTCACCATCCACTTCCGGCCTTCGGGCGTGCGGGTGAAGCCCGCAACCTACCTGCCTGCGCTCGTCGCCATCACGCAGACGTCGGTCATTGGTTCGCGTCGCAGGCGCATCACTCCAGTGGAGGCCGGCCGGCTGCAGGGCCTGCCTGATTTCGTGTTTCCGCGAGCTGGCGTCGATGACGCGACGGCCTACAAGCAGGCGGGCAATGGAGTGAATGTCGGAGTCGTGCAGTTCGTTGCTGCGACGCTGTTCGCCTCGGCCGGAGTCAATTGGGGCCATGACCTGCACGAACGAATCCAGGCGGCGATGCTGCGGGGTGACTCGACCAATGTGACCGCTGAGCCCGATGACGAAGACGAGGCTGCGTAGAGTCCTACACATCGGGGTCATGAAGGGTCTGTAGCCTGAGCGCTGAGGCCTAGAACGGGGATTGCAGTGGCTTGGTCACTTTCTGCACAAGACGTCGAGCACACCGTTGCCTCTGCGCTGCGTCGGCGTGCGGCTAATCAACGACCCGGCCAGGACACCTCGCACCTCCCTGCGGCGTGGACGAATCGCTGTCGCGACCTTCGTAGTTGGAGGTACCGAACGCACTTCGCCGTCATGCTGACTGGCCTCATCGCCAAGGCTGCAGACGCTCAGGCGGATCCACGTTCTCTGAAGGTGGTGGCCGGTCCCACGTCGATTGGCCGCTACAGCGCGGCAGTGGTCTGGAAGTCGTTCTATGACCGTGCGGTACCAGCGGGGCTTGACCTTGGCGGCCTCAAGGCCGCCCCCCACAACAACCAGCCCTACATGTCGATGAAGTACATCGACGGCAAGACTGACTCCACCAAGCCGGACACCATCAAGGCAGTCGCCACGCTCTATGACTGGTTGACCGAACTCAACGCGCTCGACCAAGCGGCCGCGCAAGATGCTCTCGACGCATTCCTGCTTGCAGTTCCAGATGCGGCTACTGTCACGAGAGTTGCCTTGGGGGCTACGCGCGACATCGTGCCTGAAGAGGTCTTTGAAGCGGTGTCGTACTTCATCAACGCGGATACCGAGAACGGACGCCGCGGCCAGGCCTTCCTAGCCGCCTGCTTGCAGGTCGTACATGGCGAAGATGTTGAAACGCCGGCGAGCATCAACGATCCCAGCCGCAACTCGCTCGGCGACGCCACTATTCGGCGCTCAGGCAAGTTGCTCGGAGCAGAATCGAAACAGCGCATCGTCACCGTGGCCGAGGTACGGAACACCGCAAAGGAACTGCATCGACGCGAGCCGGACGCCTCGCTCGTCTATGGTGCATTCGTCAATGGCGAAGACGGCACGCCTCTCGCGGGCCATTGGCGAACCATCACCCAGCAAACTGGCACAGTCACCGTGCTGCACGATGACCCTGCCAGCCTGCTGCGCGATGCCATCGTGTGGTCCGCCCTACCCATGCCTGTAGCAGTCGTTCGCTTCACCCGTCTCTTCTTCCTAGCTTTGGCCCACTTGGAGGTTCGCCAAGCGACGCTGGGTGAGTGGCTTGCGGTAGCAGCAGAGTTCGGTGTTGACGTGAATGGCGAATCCGGCGACCGAGGTGACGCTACCGATCGCGCGCTTTGAGCCGAGACACCCAGTCTGCTGCACCGACTCCCGTCTCGACGACGCTGCCCAATTGGGTGGGCGAGGGCTCGTTCCTTGCACTGGCTGGCGTCGGCTCGTGGCGAAGCGTGCCCGCTGCCTGTGCGGATCCCCGATCTTGCCTCGCGAATGCGGCCTACCACTCGTTCGGATGAGAAATGCGCTTCATGGGCGGGCCACTCGGCATGCCGCCTTCAGTTGGGCCCTGCAGTCGCTGCCGATGCTTCCCGCGGGTGCGCGGTGACGATTCGACAGGCCCGTGCTGTCGGCGTAACCTCAATAGTTGTAACGACAACTAATGAGGTTCCAGATGACGACTTACGCCCTGCCCACGCCCGCACGATTCGGCACGGCCGACCCCACCACCCCGCTGGTCGTGCTGCTGCACGGCCGCGGCTCCAGCGCGGCGGACTTCATCGGCATGGCCGCGCACCTGGCGCCGGGCGCCGAGTACGTCGCGGTGGATGCGCCCATCGCTGAGGGCGGTGGCTTCGCCTGGTTCGCCAACCGCGGCATCGGTCGCCCCGTCGCCGAGAGCCTGCGCGGCACCATGGACTGGTTCCGCGCCTGGCTCGACGAGTTCGCGGGAGCACGTCCGGTGTTCCTCGTCGGCTTCAGCGGGGGAGGCGCCTTCGCCGGCGGCCTGCTCCTTGACGAACCCGCACGCTATGCCGGCACTGCCATCCTCTACGCCACCGTGCCGTGGGAGGCGGGTGTCACCACCGATGCCGGGCGCCTCGCCGGTTCCCAGGTGTTCGTGGCGCACGGCACCAACGACCGCGTCATCCCCGCGGACCTCCTTGCCCGCACCTGGGCCTACCTCACCGGAGATGCCGGTGCCACCGTGACGGCACACCGGGACGCTGCCGGGCACGGCCTGTCGCAGGGCGCGCTCGACGCGCTCAACACGTGGCTGGCGGACGGCTTCGTTCACGCCAGCGCGTGATGTGACGGCCGAACGCCTGTGCTCCGTGCGAGTGGTCCAAGGGCTGCGGTGCCGGGCGCCCACGCCCACGCTGTCGCGCAGCGTCCCTCGTTTGGCGCGGCATGGTCGCGTGGTTCGGCATACCGTCCACCGCAGGGAATTCGGAGCGACTCTGGAGTTTCACGCAATGATGCACATGATCGAGGACGCCTGCGGGTGAATGCCGGCGCTCTGCCAATTAGGCTGCTGTACGGCCGATTCGCCGCACCCTCGAGGAGTCCCCGTGCTGCAGAACGTGAACCCGATCTTGACCGGTCAGCTGCTGCTTTGGCTGGATGAAATGGGTCACGGTGATGCTGTTGTCATCGCTGATGCGCAGTTCCCTGCCTACCGGCTCTGTCGTCGAGTGATCGACTTGCCGGGCTCACGTTCACCAGAAGTCTTGGACGCCATCCGCAGCGTGCTGCCCCTGGACGATGATGCGCCAGGGCTTGACCTCATGAGCACTCCAGACGGCAACCTGCTTCCTGTGCAGCAGGAGCTCGTTGCAGCCGCGGACATTGCCGACCAGGTGCCGCGCCTGCTCATGAAGCCTGACTTCTTCGCCGTTGCGGGAGAGGCCTACTGCATCATCCGTACCGGCGAACAGCGCATCTATGGGCACGCGATCTTTCGCAAGGGGATCGTCACGCGTGAGCCGTGACGGGTCGTGCCCGTCGCCGGCGTCTGCGTGAGCTCACCAGTCTGCTACTGCTGGATGCACTGCGTGTCCGCGCAAGTGCTGGTCGGGAGCATCGGACACCCTGAGGTCGAGAGGTTCCTCCCACAGAGTCGTCGACAACGATGGTCGCCGGTCAGCACAGATCCGGTCTCGCTAGCTCGTGGCTGTGCGCATGACCGTGAAGTTGAAGCGTCCGTCCACGAAGTATGCCTGCGTGTGCATGAATGGCCGGCCACGCTTGTCGTAATGCAGCTGGTCGAGGCTGAGAAACAACTGATCCGGAGGAAACTCTGAGTCCCAGACGACATCTGGCTGCACAACGGGCTTGATCCTTGCCAGCGCTCGCTTCGGCGTTGGGCCACCGTGCTCGCGAAGGAATCCGAAGACCGATCCCTCCAAGTGGGCAGGCTCGAAGCCCGATGGGAACACCCAGCGCGGCAGGACGTCGTAGTTGTAGCAAACCGCAATGCCATCGGCCAGCAACTTCCGCTGGATATCCAGCACGATCTGATCGTCAGACAGATCGAACTTCTCCACTTCCTCGGGAGTCGCCTCCCGCCACACTCTGTGGTGGTAGATCATCGAGGGCACATGGCCCATCTCTCGAACCGTTGACGTGATCGACTTGAGCTCCTGCATTCCGGCTCCGATGCCGGAGTAGCCAATGGCGAAGCTTCCGCGGCCCTGCTGGGTGAGGATCCGTCCTTCGGACTCGAGGCTCTTGAGGGCCTCACGCACCGTGGGCCTGGAAACCCCGTAGTACTCGACAAGTTCACTCTCTGTCGGCAACTTCTCGCCGTCAGCCCATTCATTGCTGATGAGGCGAGCCCGGAGATCCTCCTTGACCTGCGCTGCAAGGCCTTGACGATGCACATTCGTGCTCGGGAGAACCGAAGGTGATCGATGTTCGATTTCCATGGTTCCTCTCAGTAGCCGATGCCCTGCGTTGGCGCCAAGCGTAGATCGAATTGACGGGTCTTTGACGGGATGTGACCCGCTGGCGCGCCATGTCCTTGCCTCAGCCCATGCCTGTGCCGCCGACGCAACTGCGCGCCGGGTAGGGGCCCACCAAGGTGCTCGCTCACTCGGTCGACCGATGCGCGGAAGGGCGGACCAGGGTGCGCTCGCCGCGTGCGGCAGCTGCGCGCGGGGCGCACGGCCGTGCCATGTCGACCAATGTCGTCTCGGCTGATCATGCGGGGTCGACGCCGTGTCTCGGGCGCATCCCCGCGACGGGACTCACGAGAATGGCCGAGACGATCCGTTGCTCGAGAAACGAAACATTCATGCCCGTTATCCTATTGACAGATGTCATGACATCCGACAACACTCCACGTCGGGAGGAGGTCGGACATGTCGCAGGCTGAACAGCAGTACGAAGTGCTCACCGCCGTGGCTGCGAGCGAGCTTGCATCGAAGTACTTGTCCGGCCACTCGTACAGCGCCCGTGAGTTCGGCGATGGCAACCTGAACCTGGTCTTCCGGGTCACAGCAGATTCCGGCCGCTCCTTGATCATCAAGCAGGCCCTCCCGTACCTCCGCGCCGCTGGCGAGGCGTGGCCGCTGACGATCGAGCGGGCCCGCATCGAGGTCGATGCACTGCGGGAAATGGCGGCATTGATCCCCGGCTCGGTGCCCCTCATCTTCGGGTTCGATGACTTCCGGGCAGCCATGGTCATGGAGGATCTGTCTCCTGGTACGACGTGGCGCAGCGAGCTGATCTCTGGAAACGCGACGGGGACGCTCCCCGAGGACATCGCCGGCTTCGTCGCCGCGCTCATTCAGCGAACCGCATCGATGCTCCACGACGAATCGACGGTGACGTCGTGGCGTGAGCGCTTTCCCTACTCTCCGCTCTGCTCGGTGACTGAGCAGTTGGTCTTCTCGGATCCGTTCACCCAAGCAGCGAGCAACGTGGTGCTTCCAGAACTCGCACAGCAAGTGGCCATGATGCAGCAGGACCCGAATGTGCAGGCAGCTGCGCATTCGGCTCTCGAGACCTTCAGGACATCCAAGGAGTGCCTGCTCCACGGTGACTTGCATACCGGCTCAGTCATGTCCACGCCGTGGGGAACTCGACTGATCGATCTCGAATTCTCGTTTTACGGCCCCATCGGCTTCGACACAGGGCTCCTCATGGCAAATCTGGCCCTGGCGCGAATCTCCAACGGGGTCAGGGGTGATCACGCCCATGCCGCACGGATTGACTCGTACGCGCACCGCTACTGGCACAGGCTCCAGGCAGATCTCGCTCCAATTCGCGCATCCCATGGGGCGGACGTCCATCTCGCGCTCCTCTCGCGCCTGCAAGGTCAGGCGCAGGAGTTCATGGCGGTCGAGATGATCCGTCGAGTTGTGAGCCTGGCGCGCGCGCAAGATATCGAGACCCTCGCCCGTGGACTGGCTGCAGAGGCGAGCGCGCAGGCGCTTGAGGGCGGCCTCGCCATCCTGCTGGCGAGTCGCGAGACGGGGCTGCCAGAGGCATGGCGATTGGCGACGACAGGAGGAAGAGTCGTATGAAGAAGATCATGAACGAGCCGGGTGCGTTCGTCTCTGAGGTGATTGAAGGCCTCTTGCGTGCATACCCCGATGACCTCGCGATGGTGGAAGGTGACGAGCGAGTGCTCATCCGCACGCGCATGCCCGCAGATCGCGTCGGCATCGTGACGGGTGGAGGCTCCGGGCACATTCCGCTGTTCCTCGGATACGTTGGCGATGGGCTGTGCACTGCCGTCGCCATCGGCAATGTCTTCTCATCGCCGTCAGTGGAGCAGGTTGCCGCTGCCACCATGGCCTCTGACAGGGGCCGGGGTGTTCTGCATCTCATCGGCAACTATGGCGGCGATGTCATGAACTTTGGCATGGCCGCGGACGAGTGTGAGGATCGCGGCGTATCGACCCGCACGGTGCTCGGCACGGATGATGTCCTGAGTGCACCGAGCGATCGAGCTGGGTCACGTCGAGGTGTCGCGGGCATCATTTTCGCCTACAAGTGCGCAGGTGCGGCGGCCGCCCGAGGTGACGACCTTGACGAGGTGGCAAGGATTGCGCAAAAGGCCGTTGACGCCACCAGGACGGCTGGTGTGGGGCTCTCTCCCACGATTCTCCCGACGACCGGACGACCGTCTTTCGATCTTGCCGATGGGGAGATGGAATTCGGTATCGGCATCCATGGTGAGCCCGGAATCCAGCGTGGTCCATTGGAGCCTGCCGATCGATTGGCAGAGCGCCTGTTCGATGCCGTTGCTGCTGAATTGGCATTGACGGCAGGGAGCAAGGTGGCCGTTCTGGTCAATGGACTCGGTGCCACGCCGGCGGAGGAACTCCTGATCCTGTTCCGAAGCGTCTGGAGCGCGCTCGAAGCGCAGGGCGTGCTGGTCGCAAAGACGTACATCGGCGAGTATGCGACGAGCCTCGAGATGGCAGGTGCGTCCCTCTCCATCTTGAAGCTCGACGATGAGCTCCTTGAGCTCCTTGACGCTCCGAGTCACTCACCCTTGGTGCGGCTATGAGCGCTGCGGACTTTCAGACTATCGCGCGTGATGCGCTCGAGATCTGGGCGCGCTCGCGTGACGAGTTGTGTGAGCTCGACGGTGCGATCGGTGACGGTGACCTTGGCATCACCATCAGCAGCGGGGCCCTCGCGGTCATTGCTGCCTGGGATGCAGAGGCAGATCGCATGTCCCCATCCACGATGTTTCGAGTGGCATCGAAGGCATTCGCTGCCGCGAACCCGTCCACGATGGCAGCGCTGCTCTCTGGTGCAGCGCTCGGGGCCGCGAGAGCCCTCGAGGGCGTCGACGCTCCCACCCGGGAGAACTGGACTGCGGCCCTGCAGAGCGCGATCGCAGTCATCGAACGACGGGGCGGTGCTGCAAGGGGGGACAAGACGATCCTCGATGCAATGTGGCCAGCACTTGAGTCGATTTCGGATCAGACGCTCGAGGACGGTGAGGTCCTGCACGTCATGATCGCTGCGGCTGCCGATGGGGTGACAGCGACGCAGGGGCTGCAATCCGTGCGAGGACGTGCGGCCTGGGTTGGTGATCGATCCATCGGTCAACCCGATCCCGGTGCCACTGCATTCCTCAGACTGCTGCAGGCGCTGGAACAAGCTTCTCGAATTTGAGCAAGAGGGAGGGACGAAAGTGAAGTACAAGGTAACGGCAATCAACACGGCAACGCTGCGAGTGCAGAAGGCTGCCATCACGTCGGGCTCCGGATTTGGGCGGGAGATCGACATCCCGGTGTTCACGGCCGCTGTTGAAGGCAACGGCTTCAAGATGCTCATCGATACGGGTGTGCGGAATCACGACCTGTGGAACGCCCGAATCCACCCCGTCTGGCGTAGCGAGACCGAAGAGCTCGAGCGCGGGTTGGCGGAGATCGGATGGAAGACATCCGACATCGACTTCGTGATCAACTCACACCTGCACTACGACCATGCAGAGAACAACATCCTCTTCCCCAATGCCCAATTCGTTGTGCAACGACGGGAATGGGAGTACGCGCACAATCCAGTGCCGTCGCAGAAGATCCTGTACGACTTCGAGTGGACCTCCGAGGAAATCGGCTACATGAACTACACGCTCATCGCTCCAGATGAGTATGACTTCATGCCGGGACTGCGCCTCATCCAGACGCCAGGACACACACCCGGACATCAGTCGATCCTCCTCAACACTGACGAGGGCGTCCTCTGTGTCGCAGGCGATGCGGCATGTCTCTTCGAGTGCTTCCGAGGCCCGGTTGCACCCGGCGGTACGTCGATTGAGCAGGGCTTCGATTCGCTCGAGAAGATCCGTCGGACGGCAGATCGCGTCTTGATGGCCCATGACCCCAACCTGCTCCAGTTCCAATCCAACAACTTCCCGCTGATTCCAGAGGTGGGCGGACAACCATTCCCCGGCGAGATCGAGTCTCTGGCCGAACTACAGGAAAGATGAGGGGCAACACGATATGAAGTTGAGGATGCAGGCGATTCGCATCGCCGCCGGCTTGGGTGTCTTTGCCCTTGCCGTCACCGGATGTGGCGCAAATTCGGCGTCGCAGTCCACGTCGCAGGCAAGCCAGTCTGCCTCGGCGACGTCCAGCGCAGTCGACTACAACGCACTCATGGCGCAGGCGCGACAGATGGTCCCCGCTGACTGGCAGGGCCCCACGACGCCGGCGAAGCCGCAGGCAGGCAAGAAGATCGCGGCAATCACCTGCTACTCGATCCTCGAAGGCTGTGTGATTCCTGCTGAAGGCATTGCACAGGCGGCCAAGATGATCGGCTGGCAGGCGCGCACCTTCGATGGTGGCGGGACGCCCGCAACGCAGAACGCGCAGATCCTGAACGCTGTTTCCTGGGGTGCGGATGTGATTGCCATCATCGCGATCAACCCAGCTGCTGTGCAGTCCGGGCTGAAGGCGGCGAAGGCGAAGAACATCGTGATCGTCTCTGGTTCCTCGGGCCTCAGCTCGCCGAATGAGACGATCTCCGGGACGGCGGGACAGGTGTGGCCGGCCCTCGATGTGTCACCCGATTACAAGAAGCTTGGCCAATCCCTGGCCAACTGGGTGATCGCAGACTCAAAGGGCACGGCAAAGATTGCGATCTACGGGGACAAGGAATTTGACTCCATCAATGGGCAGGAGCGTGGGTTTGTGCCCACGATGCAGTCCTGCTCAGGCTGCCAGTCCTCGAACGTCATGTACTTCACGGCGACGCAGATCGCCAATCAGGTCGGCCCCCAGGTCGTGAGCTACATGCGTGCAAACCCCAGCACGACGTACATCTACGGCGCGTATGACCCGCCGGCAGCCGCCATGGTGACGGCGCTGGAGACGGCGGGCCTCGGCCAGAAGGTAAAGCTGGTCTCTGTCCTCGGCAACGCCCAGAACCTTGGGTACGTTCGCGCCGGCCATGTGCAGGTTGCAGACGCTGCCTACGACAACACCTACATGGGCTTTGCGATGGTGGATCAGGCGATCCGACTGATGAATGGGCAGAAGCCCATTGAGCCTGCCGGCGAGGGTCTTCCGTTCCAGGTCCTGGACAAGACGAACCTGCCAGCTGGCACGCAGAGCTGGCGGGCCCCGTACGACTACGTGAGCAAGTTCGCTGCACTCTGGAAGTAGGGAATAGGGACAGTCATGCCAACAATCCAGCCTTCTGACGCGCTTGACCTGCGAGGCATCACCAAGACCTTTGGCGATCTGGTGGCACTTGATGGTGTCGATCTGACGCTACGAGCGGGACAGGTGCACGCCTTGCTCGGTGCCAATGGGAGTGGCAAGTCCACATTGGTGAAGGTCATGTCGGGTGCGTACAGGCCTGAAGGCGGTGAATTGTTGGCTGCAGGCGGCTCTCGGCGTGGCGGGTTCGACTCGCCCGCCGAGGCCGCGGCCCTGGGGATTCGAGTGATCCATCAGGAGGCTCCCTTGATCGACTCACTCGATGTCACTGAATCGGTTGCCACGTTCCGGGGGTACGGCACCTCCGGTTTGGGACGAATCGGTTGGCGGAAGCTTCGCAGGGAAGTCCAGGAACTTCTTGATCGCATGGATATCCCAGTACGGGAGAACACGCTCTGTCGCGAGATCGGTCCCGCTGACAGGGCGGGGATCGCATTGGCGATCATCGCAGGGGATGCATTTCGGAGCGAGGCGTCGACGGATGCGTCCACTGCCATGAAGGTCCTGATTGTTGATGAGGTGACCGCCGCCATTCCAGTCTCGGAGACGCAGCGGCACCTCGAGCGATTCCGAGCGCTGGCTGATCGCGGTATTGCCGTCCTGATGGTCACGCATCGCCTGGATGAACTTCGCATCTGTGACGACATCACACTCCTTCGCGGAGGCAAGGTCATCTATCGAGAAGATGGTGGACCAAGGCTCTCGACGCATGAGCTCGTACAGTTCATGGTGGGAGGGCAGGTCGAGGAGTCGCGGGATTCTGGTACTCGGGGTGAATTCACTGGGATGCCGTCGATCCTCGATGCGCTGTGGTCAGGTGCCCTGCCTGTGTCTACCGGCAGCCGCGACGGGAACCCTGCTGGAGACCCGGTGATTGCGGTGGAGGGTCTTGCTGTCGGAGCGCTGCAAAACTGCAGTTTCAATGCATCCGCAGGCGAGGTGGTGGGATTCTCCGGGCTCAGGGGTAGCGGATTGGAGTTGCTCCCGCTGGTGCTCGCCGGCGATCTGCGCCCGATTGAAGGCCGCATCCGTGTTGCAGGTGACGTTGTCGATACGCAGGCGGGACCCCGCGCCTTCATCCGAGCAGGAGTCACGACGGTACCCGCGGACCGACTCCGATCGGGTGGAGTGGGGAATCTCACCGTCGATGAGAATGTGGCCCTCCCAACGCTCCGGGGCTATTGGCACCGGAGCGCCTTGTTGCAGCGCGTCGTGACCAACGTCATCCGGGCATTTGACGTGCGACCGCCCGAGGGATCAGCACGATTCGGGGGCCTTTCCGGGGGCAACCAGCAGAAAGTCCTCATTGGTAAGTGGCTGCTGCTGCACCCACGTGTGTTGGTACTCGGAGATCCGACATACGGCGTCGATCCAGGGGCGCGCGAGGCGATCTTCGCGGCCATCAAGGATGCGGCAGCGCATGGCATCTGCGTTCTGTTCTTCTCGACTGAGCCGGAACAACTGGTGCGCGTCTGTGATCGGGTCCTCATTCTTGGCGATGGGGCAATCACCAAGGAACTGTCCGGCTCATCACTGAAGCTCGACGAGATCATGGAATGGAGCGAGAAATGACAACGGAACAGGGCGCTTCTCGAGATTCGTCGGGCGCGCAGGCATCGAGCGTCAGAACTGATCGAAGGAGCAAGTCCGGCATTCTCGACAAGGTGAGGAACTACGGTTCTGCCTTGCTCCTCGCAGCGCTCATCGTGGTGTTCTCGGTGACCACGTCGACATTCATGACACTGGACAACATCCAGAACGTCCTCATCCAGCAAGCCATTGCCGCCATGATGGCATTTGCGGTCATGTTCCCACTCATCCTCAATGAGTTCGACCTATCCGTTGGCAACATGATCGGCTTCCTCATGGTGCTGGGCGCGAGCCTTGCCGGTAGCGGCCAAGGGGCAGCGGTCATCATCCCAGTGATGGTGCTCACAGGAGTCCTTGTCGGCTTCATCAATGGCGTGCTGACGGTCAAGGCAGGCATCAGCTCCTTCATCGCAACGCTTGGCGTCGGAATCACGATGTCCGGCCTGAGCCAGGGCATCAGCGGGGGCCAGGTCCTCTTCAAGGACATCCCGACGCAGGTCACCGCCATCGGCAACAACTACCTCGGCCCCCTCTCCATTGCGGATTGGATTGCCATTGTCGGCGCGCTTGCACTCTTCTACCTTCTCGAACTGACCCCGATCGGCCGTGCTTGGTATGCCACAGGTGGCTCTGAGCGGGTGGCGTTCCTGGCGGGTCTGCGAACGAAGGCGCTGCGGATCGGCGCATTCACGATGGCTGGGCTGTTTGTTGGGATCGGATCCGTCATCGCGTTGGGCCAGAGCGGTGGAGCCAACCCAGGCTACGGACCGGACTTGCTCCTGCCTGCATATGCAGCCGCATTCCTTGGCGTGACGACCTTCCGGCCTGGCCGTTACAACGTCATCGGAACTGTCGTCGGGCTGCTCTTGCTGGCGGTCGGGTTCAATGGCCTCAGCCTTCTGGGTGTGCCATTCTGGATGCAGCCGATCTACAACGGTGGCGTCCTGCTGCTTGCGGTGGCTATCGCGCGATCCGAGGCACGAAAGGTGCGCGTGGGATAGGGGACCGGGTGTGCTGGTATTCCGAAACGCAAGGATTCCTCGGTCGCCAGGCGCAAGTGGCGGAACTGCCCTGACCTTGGAACGTTGTCACCCTTGTGAACGGTGCAGTGCGCTGTCAGGACTCCCCTGGGAGGAGATGCGGTGATGGCCCCGGTCTTCGGACCGCGGGCCATCACCCGCCTCAGGGCCATCCGCTGTAGGCGTCGCGGCCGCAACGCCTACAGCACACCAATTGGCTCCGGTGTCGACAGGTCGGTGCGTGCAACGCCTGCAGTGCCAGGCATGCCCCTGCTGCCGATCATGAAGTAGGTGCGCAACGTTGGCGCGCTGCCACCGTCCCAATCGTCGGGCAATTGGTGCATGCGCCCATAGTTGGCCGCGGCCTGCCCCGGTTCGACGACGCGCTCCGGCGTCCATCCTGATGCGCGGAGGAGCGCCTCGGGCGCGTCCGTGCAGAAGGGGAGTGGTCGACCGGTCGACGTGCGGTGCGCGACGAGTCCGCGCGTCGTCGGCAGGTCGAGCAACCCGGAGCCGAATGCGTCCGCCACGAGCAGCGAGCGGTCCAGTGCGAGCTCGGCGACCCGCTTGAGCAGCGCGTGGACCTGCGCTTCGGCGAGGTGGAAGAGCAGACCCTCTGCCACCCAGATGGTTGGGGCCGTGCGATCGAATCCTGCGGTGAGCAGGGGCTCCTCCCATGCGTCACCGAGATCGACGGCGACGGGGACCCAGGCAGGTGCGGGGCCACGCGCGCTGCGCGCACCGGCGATGACCTGCTCGGTGCGATGCAGCACGTCCGTCTGGTCGAGCGCGAACACGGTCAGTGCTGCGGGTAGCGGCAGCCGCATCGCCCGTGTGTCATGCCCCGCCCCGAGCAGTACCAACTGTGTGGCCCAGCTGCTGTGCGAGACGATGAGGTCATCGAAGAAGCGCGTGCGCACCGGGAGATACGGGTTGGCGACACCGTCGGGTTCGCGTGCAGTCAGCATGGCGAAGCCGTCCGGCTGCGCGAGTGCGGCAGCCCACGGATCATCGAACAGGCGGTCGCTACGCGCAGATTCGCGGGCGCGAGCGGCAGCCGTCCAGCGTGCCGTCCCCGCGCTGACGGCCGAGGTGTCCACCCCGCGATGCTAGGCCGAGTGCAGTCCGCTCGAGCGACCGCAGCGGACTGGCGTCGGCCGTGTTCGGAATCCAAGGGTTGGCTGGGAGCCAGCCATGGGGGCCATCCATGGACCGGCGGTGGCGTCCTAGGCGCGCCGAAACAGCACCCAGTAGACACCGAGGGCGACGGCGACAACGGCGACATTGGCGGCGAGCCTTGCGGCAGCATGGTTGCGGAAGAGGAGCAGATCCATCGCCACGATGATGGCGATCATGACGACGGCGAAGACGATGCCGGTGCCTGTCTTGTGCATGCTCTTGGTCTAGCACCGATGACAAGGCCATTGTGCAGTGGCGCGTAAGCGATTGGCGCAGATCCGGCGATGCCACACCAACCATCCGCAGCGCTGGTGGGTTGACGTTGCTGGTGCCCGTCGCCGGCGCAGCAGCGCCAATAGGTCCGCCCCTCAGGCGTGCTGGTGCTCCTCCGGGCTGGAGAACCCGATCGGCTCAAGCTGGATGGTGCAGTGCTCAAGGGCGAAGTTGTCGGCGAGGCAGTTGCGCAGGTGGGCGAGGATCTGTGGCGACTCACCGCGTTCGATGGCAGCAGGCTCCACCACGACGTGTGCCGAGAACACCGGGAGTCCCGAGGCGATCGTCCACGCGTGCACGTCATGCACGTCCACCACATGTGGCGCCTCAAGCAGGTGCCGACGCACATCCTCGAGCGAGATGCCCTTCGGAGTCGCCTCGAGCAGCACATCGACGGCCTCCCGCAGCAGTGACACCGCCCGCGGCACAATGAGCAGGGCCACGGCCGCGGACGCCACCGCATCGGCGCGCCGCCAGCCGGTGAGCGCGATGATCGCTGCCGACACCACGACCGCGAGCGAGCCCAGCAGGTCACCCATGACCTCAAGGTAGGCAGCGCGCACATTGATGCTGTGGGCCGCGCCGCGTCGCAGCATGGCGATGCCGAAGACGTTCGCCGCCACGCCCACGGCAGCGAACACGAGCATGCTGCTGGGCTGCACGGCCGGTTGCTGCGACCAGCGTTGCCATGCCTCGATGAGGACGAGCACGGCGACGATGCCGAGCACCGACGCGTTGAGCATGGCAGCGAGGATCTCGAAGCGGGCGAACCCGTAGGTGCGTTCCGGTGTCGCAGGCCGATCGGCGAGCCGCATGGCGACGAGCGCGACGATGAGGCCGGCGGCATCGGTGAGCATGTGGCCGGCATCGGCGAGGAGGGCGAGGGACCCGGAGACGAGCGACCCCACCACCTCGACGGCGAGCACCGTGAGTGTGGTGGCGAGCACGAGCCGCAGTCGCCTGCGTGAACTGTCGCGCAGGCCATGGGCGTGGTCATGCCCCATCGTCCACACCTCGCATCCCGCCGGCGACCGGCGGCCGCTCGGGCACATTCTCCAATGCGACCCGCGGCATGCGCGCATCAGCGCCGCCGGCTGGTATCACCGTGGACGCGACGATGGGCCGCGCGGGAGGGGACAGTTGCCCGCGCGACCCATCGTCTGCTCAGACGTCGCGCCGTTGCAGTGCCACTGCGGCACCGGCGATGGCGACGACGACCCAGGCGGTGAACACCAGCGCACCGGCACCCGGTGCCAGCCGGCCGACGCCCTGCGTAACGGTGGTGAACGACTCACCGGCATTCGAGGGCAGGTACTGCAGGACGGTGTCCCAGCTGGTCGGCAGCAGGGCGCTCGCGAGTGCCGGCAGGAACAGGACGGCACCGATCACCGTGCCGATGGCGGCCGCAGTAGCGCGCAGCAGCACGCCGAGGGCAAGGCCGATGAGGCCAATCCCGAGGATGTAGTAGCCCATGCCGAGGACGGCGCGAGCCACGCCCGCATCACCCCACGCCATCGTGGGCAGGTCGCCACCCGACAGCACCCGCATGCCGGCGAAGAAGGCCGCTGCGAGGGCAATTGCCAGTGTGGGCACCACGATGGTGCCGAAGCTCGCGAGCTTGCCCCAGAGCACTGGCAGGCGCTTGGGAGCAGCCGACATGGTGGTGCGGATCATGCCCGTCGCGTACTCACGCGCGCCCACGGTTGCACCCCACACGGCCACGATGAGCAGGGCGAGGTTGGCGCCCGTCAGCACGGTGCTCAGCGGGTTGCGGCTGATGCCGGGCGGGTTGCCCGGGCCGCCCGTGGCCGTGCCATGCGTGCTCACCTGCATGCGAGCCGCGATGAGGCCGAAGCCGATGATGACGAGCAGCGTGGCTGCCGTGGTGATCCAGGTGCTGCGCAGGGTGCGCGCCTTCACCCACTCCGAGTGCAGCACGCGCACGACCGTGGTGGGCTTGTTCGCGGGCGTCCGGTTGGTCGACGTCGGCGCGGTCATCGTGGTGGACATCAGGCTGCGATCCCTTGGTGCGAGGCGACGGTGCCGTGGAAGGCGACGGTGTCGCGGGTGAGTTCCATGAAGGCCTCCTCGAGTGAGGGGGCGATGTCGGTGAGTTGATGCAAGGTCACGCCATGCACCGCGGCGAGTTCGCCGACCTCGCGGGCCGTGATGCCCTCGATCTCCAGGCGATCGGCGGCGTCACTCGTCACCGCGACACCGGGGCGCGACAGTGCGTCCCGGAGGCGGGGGGCGTCGGGGGAGACGACCATCACGCGATGCTGGGACGAACGCTGGATGAAGGATTGCATCGGCATGTCGGCGAGGATGCGCCCCTGCCCGATGACGATGAGGTGCTCCGCCGTGAGCTCCATCTCGCTCATGAGGTGCGACGAGACGAACACCGTGCGTCCCTCCTCCGCGAAGCGCTTGAGCAGGGTGCGGATCCAGAGGATGCCATCGGGATCAAGGCCGTTCACGGGTTCGTCGAGCATGATCGTGCCCGGGTCGCCGAGGAGCGCACTGGCGATGCCGAGCCGCTGCCCCATGCCGAGCGAGAACCCTCCCGCGTTCTTGCCGCCCACCTCGGTGAGCCCCACCAACTCGAGGACCTCATCGACGCGCCGTGCCCCGACACCGATGGTGGCACCGATGGCGAGGAGGTGGTTGCGAGCGGAACGGCCCTTGTCCAGCGACTTGGCCTCGAGCATCGCGCCGAGCTCGCTGAGCGGCGCGGGAGCGTCGCGGAAGGGACGGCCGTTCACCAACGTGGTACCGGACGTTGGGCGGTCAAGCCCGAGGATGGCGCGCATCGTGGTGGACTTGCCTGCGCCGTTGGGGCCGAGGAAGCCGGTGACGACGCCCGGCTGGACGGTGAAGCTGATGCCGTCGACGGCGGTGACCGTGCCGTAGCGCTTCGTGAGGTTGATGACCTCGATCATGGTGTCACTCCTGGATCTCGTGATGGCAGGAGCATGCGCGCATGCAGGGGCGTCGCACATCGTCCCCGCGCAGGCTCTTCGCGGAGGGGGCGTACTGCGCCTGCAGTAGGGCCGCGCGCGTGCGTGGCCCCGGCGGCGGCCGCGCGGGCGCGTGTCGGTACGAGCGAGTCAGTCGCTACCGGGCAGCACGAGGCCGCTGCGGTAGGCGAGCACCACGAGTTGGGCCCGGTCGCGTGCGCCCACCTTCGCCATGGCGCGATTCACGTGGGTCTTCACCGTGAGCGGCGACACCACGAGTCGTTCGGCGATGTCGTCATTCGACAGGCCATGTGCGACGAGTGCCACGATCTCGCGCTCGCGATCGGTGAGCGCGGCCAGCTCGTCATGGTCGCGTGACGCTGCCTCGGTTGCACTCGGTTGGGTCAGCAGCTGCTCGAGCACGGCCTTGGTGGCGCGCGGTGACAGCAGCGCCTCGCCGGCCGCGATCACGCGGATGGCGTCGAGCAGTTCCTGTGGGCCGGCGCCCTTGCCGAGGAAGCCGCTCGCACCCGCACGCATGGCCGCCAGCACGTAGTCGTCCTGCTCGAAGGTGGTGAGCACCAGGACGCGCACATCCGCGAGTGCCGGATCGTCCGTGATCGCCGCGCAGGCGGTGATGCCGTCCATGCCGGGCATGCGGATGTCCATGAGCACCACGTCCGGGCGGCGTTCGCGCGCCTCGCGTACCGCCGCCGCACCATCGCCGGCCTCGCCCACCACCGACATGTCGGCTGCGCTGTCGACGAGGGCGGCAAACCCGGCGCGGATGAGCTGCTGGTCGTCGGCGAGGAGCACGCGGATCGTCATGCTGCGTCCACGGTGTCTGGCGCCGGCGGCTCAGGGGGGAGGGCGTTCGGCAGTTGTGCCCGCACCACGAACCAGCCCTGGCCGTCGGGGCCGATCGAGAGCGAGCCGCCGACGGATGCCACGCGCTCGCGCATGCCGATGAGTCCGTGGCCGGAGCCGGCACCGCCTGCCTGGGAATGGTCCATGCGATTGCGCACCTCGAGCAGGGTGCCTGCGGCCTCGGTCGCGATGCGCACGTCCACGCTGTCATCGCTGCCATGCCGGTGTGCGTTGGTGAGTGCCTCCTCGAGAACGCGATATGCGGTGAGGTCCACGAGCGGGGCGAGCGTGGGCTCCGCACCCTCCCGGCGCAGCGACACGCGCAGGCCTGTGCGTCGGGCGGAGGCGATGAGGCTGTCGACGTCGGCCATGCCGTGGGCAGGCTCGCGGGACACGGCATCCTCTCCGGCACGCAGGACGCCGAGCAGCGTCCCCATCTCGGCGAGCACCTCGGCGCTGGCGGTGCGCACATGGCCGATGGCCTCACGGGCCCGCGTCGGATCGCTGTCGAGCAGGTGCTCGGCCACGCCGGACTGCACGGTGATCACCGCCACATGGTGTGCGACGACGTCGTGGAGGTCGCGGGCGATGCGCAGGCGCTCCTCGCTCACCCGGCGTTGTGCCTCCTCCTCGCGTGACTCCTCTGCTGCACGTGCCCGCTCCTGCGCGGCAGCGACCATGCGGCGCTGGCTGTGCATGGCAAGGCCGATGACGACGGCGAGGAGGCACCAGATGGCGACGCCGTAGGTGGATGGGTTGCCCCAGGGCGGGGGAGAGGCGATCGCGCGGGTGAGGAGCAGCAGCAGGCCCTCGCCGGCGGCGGCAGCGACCGCCTGTCGTGGTGGCACATGCATCGCCAACGTGCTGAGCGCCACCAGCGACGGCAGCACGGCCCCAGAACCGCCGTGCATGATCCAGACGCTCGTCGTGGCCAGTGCCACCGTGGACGCCCACACTGGCACGAGCCAGCGGCGGCGTGCGGCGAGGAGGGCGCAGGCGAGGAGGGCGAGGGTGCGGGAGGCCAGCGTCTGCGGCACCGGCTCACCGCCACCGGCGTCGACGGGGATGCCCATCGCGGGCAGGGCGAGGACGAGCGCGAGTGCCGCATCGAACAGGGCCGGCCGTTCGGTGAGGCCACGCCACAGATGCGCCCAGCGATTCACGTTGCTGACTGTAGGGCGCGGCGACGGCTGCCGCCCACACCGGGACGTCGCGGCTCCCGAGGGTGGCCGATGGTGCCGTCAGGCGTTCGCGATGGCGCGATTCCAGCGCTCACCATCGAGCGCCATGATGGCGGCGGGGAAGAGCCCGTTCTCCTCCTTGTCGATGTGGGCGTGCAGCATGCGCTCGAAGGTGTCGAACAGCGCGTGCTCACCCTCCGCGATGCGCGTGAGCATCGCATCGAGCGTCGCGTGCTCGGCGCACAGGCCATCGACGACGTCGGTGAACTCCGGTTCGGCGCGCAGCTCCGCGAAGAGCGAGCGCTCCTCACTGGCGGTGTGCGGATCGAGCAGGGTGCGCAATTCGGCGCATCGCGCGGCGATGACGTCGCCCGTGGCTGCCGCGAGGGCACGGCGCACCTCTCCCATGGCGTTCACGATGATGTCGTGCTCCTCGGAGAAGCGGCCGATGATGCTCACGCTCTCGCGGCAGCCGCAGTAGCTGCACATGTCAGTGGCCGAGCCGGATGTGCCACGCCTCGGGGCCGCGCTCGAGGTACTCGAC
>JAKALQ010000014.1 GCA_021824095.1 Actinomycetes bacterium | reverse complement strand
CGTCGATTGCGGCGTGCTGTTCCCCGAGGACTCCCAGCCGGGGATCGACCTCATCCTCCCCGACTTCGACTACATCCGTGACCGGCTCGACGACGTCGTCGGCATCGTGCTCACCCACGGCCATGAGGACCACATCGGTGGCGTGCCGTACCTGCTGCGGGAACGGGCCGATATCCCCATCATCGGCTCGCGACTCACGCTCGCGCTCATCGAGGCCAAGCTCAAGGAGCACCGCATCACGCCCTACACGCTCGAGGTGCGCGAGGGGCAGCGCGAGACGCTCGCGGGCTTCGAGCTCGAGTTCATCGCGGTGTCGCACTCCATCCCCGACGCTCTCGCCGTCGCCATCCGCACGAGGGCCGGCGTGGTGCTGCACACGGGCGACATCAAGCTCGATCAGCTGCCGCTCGACGGCCGCATCACCGACCTCAACGCCATGGCCCGTCTCGGCGATGCCGGTGTCGACCTGTTCCTCGTCGATTCCACGAACGCCGAGGTGCCCGGCTTCCTCATCTCCGAGCGCGACATCGAGCCGGCACTCCATGCCGTCTTCGACGCGGCCCGCGGGCGCATCATCGTCGCGTCCTTCGCGTCGCACATCCATCGCGTGCAGCAGATCATCAATGTGGCCGTGCAGCACGGGCGCAAGGTCGCGTTCATCGGACGCTCCATGGTGCGCACCATGGGCATTGCCCGCGACCTCGGCTACCTGCATGTACCCGGCGACACGATCATCGCCGTCGACGACCTCGACGCCTACGACGACCACGAGACCGTGCTCATCTCCACCGGCTCGCAGGGTGAGCCCATGGCAGCCCTGGCACGCATCGCCAACCGTGCCCACCAGATCAGTGTGGGCCCCGGTGACACGGTGGTGCTCGCCTCCTCGCTCATCCCCGGCAACGAGCATGCCGTGAACCGCATCATCAACAGCCTCACCAACCTTGGCGCCACCGTGGTGCACAAGGGCAACGCGAAGGTGCACGTGTCCGGGCACGCCGCCACCGGTGAGCTGCTGTACCTCTACAACATCGTGAAGCCCCGCCAGGTCATGCCCGTCCACGGTGAGCCGCGACACCTGCACGCGAACGCCGCCATCGCCATGCGCACCGGCATCCCGCGCGAGCGTGTGCTCCTCACCAGGGATGGCACCGTCGTCGATCTCGTCGACGGGGTGGCATCGATCGTCGGCGCGGTGCCCTGTGGGTACGTCTACGTTGATGGATCCAGTGTCGGCGACATCTCGGACGCCTCGCTCAAGGATCGCCGCATCCTCGGCGAGGAGGGCTTCATCTCCTGCTTCACCGCGGTCGACCTCACCGAGGGCAGGGTCGTGGCCGGTCCGGAGATCCACGCACGTGGCTTCAGCGAGGACGATGCCATCTTCGATGCCATCCTCGGCGAGGTGCGCCGCGTCATCGAGGGCGCCGTGCAGGCCGGCATCACCGACCCGTACGAACTGCAGCAGCTCGTCCGCCGCACGCTCGGACGCTGGGTGTCCAACACCCTGCGTCGCAAGCCCATGATCGTGCCGGTCGTCGTCGAGGCCTGACCGCCCGTCGCAAGGCGTGGCAGCGGGCCACGGGTCCCTGGGCCCGATACCCTCGGCCATCATGGCGAAACGCAAGCAGGCTTCCCCACTGCCGGCGCGCATCGGATCAGGTGTCGCCCGTGTGCTCCGTCGCATCTGGGACGGCATCGCACTCGGCGTCGGCTCCCTCGTGCGCGGTCTCGGCCGCAACGCCGCGTCCCTTGACCCGGCGCACCGGCGCGATGGGCTCGGCCTGCTGCTGGCACTGCTCTCCGTCATCATCGCCGCCCCGCTGTGGTTCGGCACTCGCGGCTGGTTCTCCACGCTCGTGTCCGACGTGGTCACACAGGTCACCGGCGCGTTCGACGTCGCCGTCCCCGTGCTCGTGCTCTTCATGGCCTTCCGCGTGCTCCGCCACCCCGATGCCGGCCCCGACAACGGCCGTATCGCCATCGGGGGCAGCCTGCTCGTGTGGATGCTGCTGGCCCTGCGTCAGGTGGCAGTGGGTGCGCCGGCCCCCGGCGACCCCAGTTGGGCCGATGGCGGTGGCTTCCTCGGATGGGCCGTGGCCGCGCCGCTCCTCGGTGCCGTCGGCACACCGGTCACGGTGGTGGTGCTCGGCGTCGTGCTCCTCTTCGCGATCCTCATCGTCACGAAGACCCCGATCGCCCGGGTGCCCGCCCGCATCATGGCGGTCGTCGGCTTCGTGCGCCGCCATCGACCGGCACCGCGCACCCCTGCGCCTGAGGCCCCGGGCACCTTCGCCGCCGACACCCCGTTCGAGCCGGTCGCCGTGGTGGAGCCCACGCCCACCCTGGTCGACCAGGACCTCCTCGACGACGACGACACCGACGACGACCATGCCATCGCGGAGCACATCACCGAGGTGCTGCCCCGCCCCACGACGGTGACGCCGGACCCCACCGCCGACACCGCCGTGCTCGAACTGCTGCGTCCGGCCGCACCGACACCTGCCGCGGCTCCCGCCCCCGCACCATCCCGGGCGGCGAAGCCCAGGCAGTTGCGCATCACCGGTGCCCTCGACTACCGGCTGCCTGCGGCCGACATGCTGGCCACCGCTGGCGTCCCGAAGCGGAACACGGCGGCCAATGACCGCATCATCGAGGCCCTGCGTGGCGTGTTCGAGGAGTTCGACGTCGACGCCCAGGTCACCGGATTCCAGCGTGGTCCCACGGTCACGCGCTACGAGGTGGAGCTGGGCCCGGCCGTGAAGGTCGAGCGCATCACCGCGCTGCAGCGCAACATCTCCTACGCCGTCGCCAGCGCCGAGGTGCGGATCCTGTCGCCCATCCCCGGCAAGTCGGCCGTCGGCATCGAGATCCCGAACACCGATCGGGAACTCGTGAGCCTCGGTGACGTGCTGCGCAGCCAGGTCGCCACCAAGGACACGCACCCGCTGCTCGTCGCACTCGGCAAGGACGTCGAGGGCGGCTTCGTCATGGCCAACCTCGCGAAGATGCCGCACATCCTCGTCGCGGGTGCGACGGGTGCCGGCAAGTCGTCGTGCATCAACTCCTTCATCACCTCCATGCTCATGCGGGCCACGCCCGACGAGGTGCGCCTCGTGCTCATCGACCCCAAGCGCGTCGAGCTCAGCGCCTACGAGGGTGTGCCGCACCTCATCACGCCCATCGTCACGAACCCCAAGAAGGCGGCCGACGTGCTGCAGTGGGTCGTGAAGGAGATGGACATGCGCTACGACGACCTCGCGGCGTTCGGCTTCCGCCACATCGACGACTTCAACAAGGCCGTGCACGCCGGCAAGGTGAGCGTGCCGCCGGACTCGCAGCGGGTGCTCAAGCCCTACCCGTACCTCGTGGTCGTCGTCGACGAGCTCGCGGACCTCATGATCGTCGCCCCGCGCGACGTCGAGGACTCCATCGTGCGCATCACCCAGCTCGCGCGCGCGGCCGGCATCCACCTCGTGCTCGCCACGCAGCGGCCCTCCGTCGACGTCGTCACGGGCCTCATCAAGGCCAACGTGCCATCGCGCCTCTCGTTCGCCACCTCGAGCCTCGCCGACTCCCGCGTCATCCTCGACCAGCCCGGTGCCGAGAAGCTTGTGGGCCAGGGTGACGGGCTCTTCCTCCCGATGGGGGCGGGCAAGCCCATCCGCATCCAGGGCGCCTTCGTGAGTGAGGCCGAGATCCGCGCGGTCGTCGGGCACGTGAAGGCGCAGTCCGAGACGCAGTACCGCGACGATGTGCTCGGCCCCAAGACCGCGAAGACCGAGGTGTCGGAGGACATCGGCGACGACCTCGACCTGCTGTTGCAGGCCATCGAGCTGGTCGTGAGCACGCAGTTCGGCTCCACATCGATGCTGCAGCGCAAGCTGCGGGTGGGCTTCGCGAAGGCTGGGCGCCTCATGGACCTCATGGAGTCGCGTGGCATCGTCGGGCCATCGGAGGGGTCGAAGGCGCGCGAGGTGCTCGTGAAGCCCGATGACCTCTCGGAGGCCCTCGAGCGGGTGCAGGCCTGACGGCCTCCCGCGTGGCGGGGGACGGCCGGGCTCCACAGGGAGGCTCCGGTACCACTAGCGTTGCGGCGGGGGAGTCGCACTCGGGAGTGCCTATGGACGTGGGCTCGGCGCTGCATCAGGCGCGCATCGAGCGTGGCCTATACATCCCCGAACTCGTGTACCGCACGCGCATCCGGGCCGAGGTCATCGAGGCCATTGAGCGCAATGACTTCAGTGCCTGCGGTGGTGACGTGTACGCCCGGGGCCATGTGCGGGCCCTCGCCGCCGCGCTCGACCTCCCCGTCGAACCCCTGCTCGAGGCCATGGGCGCCCCCACCGAGGCCTCCGCGCTCGAGGCCGTCGAGCCCGAGTCGCTGAACATCTGGACCCTGCAGGAGCGCTCGCGCGTGCCCGGGGAGCGCCGCCTGTGGGTTGTCGCGGGCCTCGCGGCTGCCGTCATCGTCATCGCCCTCGTCTGGCAGTCGCGGCACGGCTCCGGCCAGCCGGTGCCCGTGCCTCCGGCCCCGAGCACGCCGGCGGCCAGCAGTCCGGCACCCACGACGCCTGCCGCCAGCCCGACGGCCAGCAGCCCGAGCCCGTCGTCCAGCCCCACCAGCGCCCCGAGCACCAGCGCCCCCGCCAGTCCGTCCGCCTCGCCGGTCGCCACCGGCACCACCACCGGCGCCGTCACCATTGCCTTCGCCTGCTCACAGACCTCCTGGCTGCGGGTGACGAATGCCTCCGGCACCCTGTTCCAGGGCACCCTGCGGGCAGGGGACACGCGCAGCTTCTCGAGCTCCTCCGACGTGTCCGTCGTGGTGGGCAACGCCGCCGGCATCACCATCACGGCCAACGGCACCACCTACGACCACCTCGGTGCCGCCGGTGCGGTCTACACGAACACGTTCCGGGTCGCGTAGGTCACGCGGATAGGCTGCCGCCATGCAGCGCGTCCATCTCGTCACCCTCGGCTGCGCGCGCAATGACGTCGACTCCGATGAGCTCGCCGCGCGCCTGGCCGCCGGCGGATTCGCACTCGCCAGCGATGCGACGGACGCCGATGTCGTCGTGGTGAACACCTGCGGCTTCGTCGAGGCCGCGAAGAAGGACTCGATCGACACCATCCTCGCGCAGGCCGATCGCAAGGGTCGACGTGGCGGCCCGCAGGCCGTGGTCGCCGTCGGCTGCATGGCAGAGCGCTACGGACGCGAGCTTGCCGCCGAGCTGCCCGAGGCCGATGCGGTGCTCGGCTTCGACGCCTACCCCGACATCGCCGACCGGCTGCGACGCATCCTCGACGGTGAGCACCTCGAATCCCATGTCCCCCAGGACCGCCGTACCCTGCTGCCCATAGCCCCCGTCGAGCGGGCGCGCGCGGCCGATGCACCCGCGGTGCCGCGCCTCCGCCTCGGATCGGGCCCGTGGGAGTCGCTGAAGATCGCCTCCGGGTGTGACCGTCGCTGCACCTTCTGCGCCATCCCCATGTTCCGGGGGTCGTACCAGTCCCGCCGGCCCACCGAGGTGGTGGCCGAGGCGCGGGCACTGGCCGCCCAGGGCGTGCGTGAACTGTTCCTCGTGAGTGAGAACTCCACCTCCTACGGCAAGGACCTCGGCGACCTGCGACTGCTCGAGTCGCTGCTGCCGGAGCTGGCCGCGGTCGAGGGCATCGAGCGCGTGCGGGTGTCGTACCTGCAACCGGCCGAGATGCGCCCGTCCCTCATCGAGGCACTCGCGAGCACCCCGGGTGTCGTGCCCTACTTCGACCTGTCCTTCCAGCACGCCTCGGCCAGCGTCCTGCGCCGTATGCGGCGCTTCGGAGGGGTCGAGGAGTTCCTCGACCTCGTCGAGCGGGTCCGGGATGCCGCCCCGCTCGCGGGCATCCGCTCCAACGTCATCGTCGGCTTCCCCGGTGAGACGGAGGATGAGTTCGGCGAGCTCGTCGATTTCCTCACGCGCGCGCGGCTCGACGTTGTGGGCGTCTTCGGGTACTCCGACGAGGACGGCACCGCGGCGGCCGATCTCCCGGACAGGCTGCCGCAGGAGGAGGTCGAGGCCCGCACGGCGGTGCTCACGGACCTCGTCGACGAGCTGTGCAACCAGCGTGCGGAGGACCGCATCGGCGAGCACGTGCGTGTGCTCGTCGAGCAGGTGGACGCCGTCGGCATCGAGGGCCGAGCGGAGCACCAGGGGCCGGAGGTCGATGGCACCACGCGCGTCCTCGGTGTCGATGCGCGTGCCGGTGACCTCATCGATGCGGTGGTCGTCGGCAGTGATGGCGTCGACCTCGTGGCCGAGGCGCGCTGATGCCGCGCACGCGCTTCTGGACGCCCTCGAACGGCCTCACGATGCTGCGCTTCGCGCTTGTGCCCGTGTTCGTGTGGACGGCGCTGCAGGGGACGGTGGCGTGGAGCTTCGCCGCCATCGCCGTCTTCCTCGTGGCCTCGGCGACCGACGCCTACGACGGGCGCCTGGCGCGCAGCCGCAACGAGATCACCGACTTCGGCAAGATCGCCGATCCCATGGCCGACAAGGCGCTCACCGGTGCCGCCTTCCTCATCCTCTCGTCGCAGGGGGTGTTCCCGTGGTGGGCAACCGTGATCGTCCTGGTGCGTGAGTGGGGCATCACGCTCTGGCGCCTGCGGTTGCTGCGTCGGGTCGTGCACGCCGCCAATCGCGGCGGCAAGCTCAAGACCACGCTGCAGCTCGTCGGCATCGCCCTCGCGCTGTGGCCCATGGACGCGGTGCTGGGGTCGCTCGTGCAGCCCGTCGGCGTCATCGTGCTGTGGGTGGCCGCGCTCGTCACCGTCTGGACGGGCGCCTGGTACGCACGGGAACTGGCCCGAGCGTGACCGGCTACGACCGCGATGACCTACTGGCGGCGCTCGAGGCGCTCGATGACAGCAGCCTGGCCGCCACAGAGTTCGAGGTTGCGCGCGCGGTCGTCATCGCCGCCACACTCGCCGGCCGCACCCTCGCGACGGCGGAGAGCCTGACGGCGGGCCTTGTGGCGGCAACGCTGGCGGCGGTGCCCGGGGCCTCCGCCGTGCTCCGCGGCGGCATCGTCGCCTACGCCACCGACCTCAAGGCCTCGCTGCTCGGCGTGCCGGAGGGGCTGCTGGCCCGTGGCGGGGCCGTGCAACCGGCGGTGGCCGAGGCCATGGCAGTGGGGGCTCGGGCGCGCACCGGCGCCGACTACGCCCTCGCCTGCACCGGCGTCGCCGGGCCCGATCCGCAGGACGGGCACCCCGTCGGCGAGGTGCATGTGGCGGTGGCGAGCGAGGGTGCCGTGCGCACGCACGCACTCACCCTCGCGGGCACTCGCGACGACATCCGGCACGGCACGGTGCTCGTCGTCCTCGGCATGGTCCTCGACGCGCTGCTGCCGCTTGTGGACCTGCCGCCACGGTGAGGTCCGTCGCGGTAGCGTGTGCCCCACGAGGAGGTGCGGCGATGATCATGATGCGTCAGGCGCTGGGCGTGGAACTGCGACGTCGTCGCCGTGCCCAGGGTCGCACCCTGCTCGACGTCTCCTCCGCTGCCCGCGTGTCGCTCGGCTACCTCTCCGAGGTCGAGCGAGGTCGCAAGGAGGTGGGCAGCGAGTGCCTGGCCGCCATCTGCGCCGCGCTCGATGCCGACCTGTCGAGCGTGCTCATGGCCGTCGCCGTCGACATCGCAGCACAGGAACGTCCGACGGTCGTCGCCCTGCCCACCCAGCGCCCGGCCGCCGCGGCCTGAGCCGTGGCCGCGAAGTCGACCGAGCCGGTGCACATCGACGGCCAGCTCACCTTCCTCGACACTGGCGTCGAGGAGACCGCTGCACCCTCCGACCTTGCTGATGCCAGCGCTGCCGACGTTGACGCGGCGCCGAACTCGGACGAGGTCGATTCGGACCCCACCAACCTGCTCACCGGACCCAACACCCGCATCCGCGCGGGCAACGTGATGCACCGGGCCCGTGCGGGTGCGGTGCGTGGCGCCATCGATGCCATCGCCCGCCGTGGCCTGCGCGGCCTCACGATGGTCGAGGCTGCCGACCGCGGGGGACTGGCCCGTGCCACGCTCTACAACCACGTGCGCGACAAGGACGCCCTACTCGACCTCGTGCTCACGGCCGAACTCGAGCGACTCGGTGCGATCCTCGCCGGGGCGACCGACCTGGCCGCGGGGCTCGCCGCCGTCGCTGACGAGGTTGCCGACCATCCCGCCATCGCCGGCATCCGCGCGCATGATCAGGCCGCCCTCGGCATGCTCGCCGCCGCCGATGGCGTCGCGGTGCGAGCCGCCGTTGCCGATGCGCTCGCCACCCGTGGTCGGGGAGCGGACGCCACCAACGTCGACCTTGTGCTGCGTTGGCTCGCATCCTTCGTCACCGTCCCGGCCGACGCCGCCACTCGCAGGGCCCAGGCCCGCACGCTCGCGCGGACCCTCGGCTGATGCGCCGCACGGAGTTCTGGGAGCGCATGGAGGCCCACTTCGGCCCCGGCTATGCGCGCTCCTGGGCGCACGACGTGCGCCTGGCCGAACTCGGCGGCCGCACCGTCGAGGAGGCACTGGCCGTGGGGGAGGACGTCGTCGAGGTCTGGCGCGCGGTCTGGCGCCATGAGCGCATGCCCGACGTGCTGCGCTGACGGCGTGTCGTCCACATTCGAACACGTGTTCGACTAACATCGGCTCGTCATCCACAGCCACGGGTTCGTCTGTCGGAGGTCGGCCCTACGGTCAGCCCCACAGGCACCAGCGACAAGGAGCACCATGGCACCCAGCAGCACCCCAGGCAGCGATCGCGAGAAGGCGCTTGACGCCGCGCTCGCGCAGATCGAGCGGCAGTTCGGCAAGGGATCGGTCATGCGCCTCGGGGATGAGGGCCGCGCCCCCATCGCCTGCATCCCGACCGGCTCCATCGCCCTCGACGTGGCGCTCGGCATCGGCGGGCTCCCGCGCGGCCGCATCATCGAGGTCTACGGCCCCGAGTCCTCGGGCAAGACCACCGTGGCCCTCCATGCCATCGCCAACGCCCAGCGGGCGGGCGACATCTGCGCGTTCATCGATGCGGAGCACGCGCTCGATCCCGAGTACGCGAAGAAGCTCGGCGTCGACATCGACGCCCTCCTCGTGAGCCAGCCGGACACCGGCGAGCAGGCGCTCGAGATCGCCGACATGCTCATCCGTTCCGGAGCCATCGGCCTCATCGTCATCGACTCGGTCGCCGCACTCGTGCCGCGAGCCGAGATCGAGGGCGAGATGGGCGACTCCCACGTCGGTCTGCAGGCACGCCTCATGAGCCAGGCGCTGCGCAAGATCACCGGCGCCCTCTCGACGTCCAACACGACGGCCATCTTCATCAACCAGCTGCGCGAGAAGATCGGCGTCATGTTCGGCAACCCCGAGACCACCACGGGCGGACGCGCGCTCAAGTTCTATGCATCCGTCCGGCTCGACATCCGCCGCATCGAGGCGCTCAAGGACGGCCAGGACATCGTCGGCAATCGCACCCGTGTGAAGGTTGTGAAGAACAAGGTGGCGCCGCCGTTCAAGCAGGCGGAGTTCGACATCCTCTACGGCGAGGGCATCAGCCGCGAGGGCTCCCTCATCGACATGGGTGTCGAGCACGGCATCATCCGCAAGTCAGGCGCCTGGTACACCTATGACGGCGATCAGCTCGGCCAGGGCAAGGAGAACGCGCGTCAGTTCCTGCGTGACAACCCGGACCTCGCGGGCGAGATCGAGACAGCCATCAAGGCGGCACTCGGTGTGGGAGTCAAGGATGACGAGGTCGCGTCGATCGACGCCTGACCGTCGCCGTACCGGGTCGCCATCCGCCGACGCCGCCCTGCCCGAGGGCGAGGCGGCCGCTGCGGAGGATGCCGACCCGGAGGCGGTGGCACGCGCCATCGTGCTGCGGCGCCTCACCAGGGCGCCGCAGACCCGTGCGCAGCTGACCGAGGCGCTGGTGGCCCGCAACGTCCCGGAGCCGGTGATCGACGCCGTCCTCGATCGCATGGTCGAGGTCGGGCTGGTGAACGATGCCGAGTACGCGGCCATGTTCGTCCGCTCGCAGCGAGCCACACGCGGGCTCGCCCCACGCATGCTGGCGCAGGAGTTGCGCCGCAAGGGTGTCGATGAGGCGCTGATCCGGGCCGAGCTTGAGGCCATCGACCATGACGACGATCGTGCGCTGGCGGAGGCGCTCGTGGCCCGCCGGGCGTCACTCATGGCCCACCTCGACCCCGAGGTGCGCAGCCGGCGCCTCGTCGGCATGCTCCTGCGCAAGGGATTTCCGCAGGGCGTCGCCTTCGATGTCGTCCGGCGGGCCCTGGCCGATGCGGAGCTCTTCGACGAGGGGTGATGCGGCACTGCGGCGCCGGCGCCCACACCAGGGGATTTTGGACCGGCTGCGGCGTCCGGTACCCTCAGCCCGTTCACCTCTGGGGAGACTGCCGTGGATGCACGCTCACCGTTCGTGTTCGACACCCTCGAACTCGGGCGTCGAGCGGGCGCCATGCTCACAGTCGACCGCACCGTCCCGGCCCCGGCCGGCATGGTGACGGAGGTGATCGGGGTCCCCGAAGGCACCGACGTCGACGTCCACGGACGGTTGGAGTCGGTGGTGGAGGGAGTCCTCGTCACTGTTGTGGTGACGACCGAGGCCGTGGGTGAATGCTCACGGTGCCTCGATCCGGTGCAGGAGCCGGTCACGGTCGAACTTCAAGAGTTGTACGAGTACGACGACCCAGCGATGCGACCCTCGGGGGATGAGGAGTCGGATTGCTACCGGCTCGAGGGCGACCTGCTCGACCTCGAACCCGCGGTGCGCGATGCGGTGGTGCTTGCACTCCCTCGTGTGCCGCTGTGCTCGGAGACCTGCCCTGGCCTCTGCCCGCAGTGCGGTGCGAAGCTGGACGCGGACCCCGAGCACACCCATGAAGTACTGGACCCGCGTTGGGCGGCCCTGCAGGGCCTGCTCAATGAACCGAAGGAAGGCTGACGCCATGGCAGTCCCGAAGCGGAAGATGTCGCGCTCGAACACCCGCCACCGTCGCTCTGCGTGGAAGGCCGGCAAGGTCACCCTCGTTGCCTGCGACCGCTGCCGTTCGCCCAAGCTGCCCCACACGGCATGCGGCACGTGCGGCACCTACGCCAAGCGCCAGGTTCTCGACGTCTGATCAGCATGACGGCGATCGAAGCGCTCCTCGAGCGCCTCGGAGTCGGTCTTGACGAGCAACTGCTCGAACGAGCACTGACCCACCGCTCGTACGCGTACGAGCATGGGGGCCTGCCCACGAACGAGCGCTTGGAGTTCCTCGGGGATTCCGTGCTCGGCCTCGTCGTCACCGATTCGCTGTTCCGCACCTTCCCCGACCTGCCCGAGGGCCAGTTGGCGAAGTTGCGTGCTGCCGTGGTGAACGCGCGCACCCTCGCCCAGATCGGGCGGGAACTTGGTGTCGGTGCTGCCCTGCGCCTGGGTCGCGGCGAGGAGTCCACGGGCGGTCGTGACAAGGCCTCCATCCTGGCCGACACCGTCGAGGCCCTCATCGGCGCGGTGTACCTCGAGCACGGCATGACCGTTGCCACCGGCACCGTGCACCGCCTCGTCGACCGCCATGTCGAGGAGTCCGCATCACTCGGTGCCGCCCTCGACTGGAAGACCAGCCTGCAGGAACTCACCGCATCCCTTGGCCTCGGTGTCCCCATGTACGTCGTCACCGAGGACGGCCCCGACCACGCGAAGACCTTCGAGGCGCGCGTGGCACTCGGTGACCATCTGTACGGCCACGGCGCCGGCCACAGCAAGAAGGCAGCTGAGCAGGCGGCCGCAGCCACGGCCTACGAGGAGCTGCGGACGCAGGCCGAGGCATCCTGAGTGCGCCAGCGATTGCGACGCCACTCAGTTTGGTGAATCGAGCCCCGGCTCAGTACGATTCGCGGGCTCACAACGGAACATTCGTGGCCCGCCCTCATCGTCTAGAGGCCTAGGACGCCGCCCTTTCACGGCGGTAGCACGGGTTCGAATCCCGTTGGGGGTACTGCCCCAGCAATGGGGTGCCACACGGTGTCACCACACCGCGAGGCCCGGTAGCGCAGTCGGTTAGCGCGCCGCCCTGTCACGGCGGAGGTCGCGGGTTCAAGTCCCGTCCGGGTCGCCACTGGCGCCGGTCCTGATGGACCGGCGCCGTTGCGTTTCTGCGGGGAGTTCGCGCTCGCGTCGCCCTGCGTTCACCTGCATCTGCCATGGTGCTCCCGACAACCGCTGTGCGAGGCTTGGACAATGACGGATTCGTGGATGCACGACACCTCGGTGCTCGGCCTGCGCCCTGAGAGCCGATTCGTCGACCGCGAACTGTCGTGGTTGCACTTCAACACGCGCGTCCTCGAGCTCGCGGAGGATCCGGACCTGCCGCTGCTCGAGCGCGTTCGCTTCCTCACCATCGTCACCAGCAACCTCGACGAGTTCTACATGGTGCGGGTCGCGGGCCTGAAGCGACGCATCGCCGCCGGCATCGCCACACGCTCGGCCACGGGCGCCATGCCGCGCGAGACGCACGCGGCCGTCTTGGCTGCCACACGCACCCTCATCGAACGGCAGACCCGCTGCCTGCTCGACCAGGTGCTCCCGGCACTGCGTGATGAGGGCATCCGCATCGTCCGCTGGGGCGATCTCAGTGACGCCGAGCAGTGGCCGCTCACCGAGCTCTTCCACGCGAAGGTCTTCCCCGTCCTCACCCCCCTCGCCGTGGATCCGTCGCATCCCTTCCCCTACATCTCGGGGCTGTCGCTCAACCTCGCGATGGTCGTGCGCAACCCCCTCACCGACGCCCGCATCTTCGCGCGGGTGAAGGTGCCGCCGTCGCTCGATCGCTTCGTGCCGATCACGCAGGGTGGCACCGAGTTCGTGCCGCTCGAGGACATCATCGCCGCGCACCTCGACACCCTCTTCCCGGGCATGGTGCTCGAGGAGTTCAGCTTCTTCCGTGTCACGCGCAATGAGGACGTCGAGGTGGAGGAGGACGACGCCGAGAACCTCCTCACCGCGATGGAGAAGGAGTTGCTGCGCCGCCGTTTCGGCCCGCCGGTGCGCCTCGAGGTCGAGGACACCATGAGTCGCGAGATCCTCGACACCCTCATCGACGAGCTCGACATCACGCCGGCCGAGGTCTTCCATGTGCCGTGGCCGCTCGACCTGCGCGGCCTCACCCTCATCGCCGACCTGCCGCGTGAGGATCTGCAGTTGCCGGCCTTCGTGCCGAAGACAGCGGCAGGGCTCGTCACGGTGGAGTCGGCGTCGGCACCGAACGTGCTGGAGGCGATGCGCAAGGGTGACGTGCTGCTGCACCACCCCTACGACTCCTTCTCCACGTCCGTGCAGCTGTTCCTGCAGCAGGCGGCCGTCGATCCGCAGGTGCTCGCCATCAAGCAGACCCTGTACCGCACCTCAGGCGACTCCCCGATCGTGCAGGCCCTCATCGAAGCCGCCGAGAATGGCAAGCAGGTGCTGGCGCTCGTCGAGATCAAGGCCCGCTTCGACGAGGAGGCCAACATCGAGTGGGCCCGCAAGCTCGAGCAGGCCGGCGTGCACGTGGTGTACGGGGTGGTCGGGCTGAAGACGCACGCGAAGCTCTCGATGGTGGTGCGCGACGATGGCGACCGCCTGCGTCGCTATGTGCACACGGGCACCGGCAACTACCACCCGAAGACCGCGCGCTACTACGAGGACTTCGGCCTGCTCACCACCGATCCCGCGATCGGCGAGGACGTGGCCCAGCTCTTCAACCACCTGTCCGGCTTCGGCCTCATGACCGGGTTCCGCAAGGTCATCGTGGCGCCGCAGTTCCTGCGCGCGGCACTCATCGAGCGCATCCGCCGTGAGACCGAGCACCACCTCGCGGGACGGCCCGCGCACATCACCTTCAAGTGCAACGCCGTTGTCGACGAGGCGGTCATCGACGCCCTGTACGAGGCGTCGCGCAACGGCGTGCCGATCGACATTTTGGTGCGCGGCATCTGCGCCATCCGTCCGGGGGTGCCGAACATGTCGGAGACGATCCGCGTGCGATCGCAGCTCGGGCGCTTCCTGGAGCACAGCCGGGTCTACGCCTTCGCCAACGGTGGCGTCGACGATGTGCTCATCGGCTCGGCCGACCTCATGCACCGCAACCTCGACCGACGCGTCGAGGTGCTCACGCCGCTCGAGAACCCCGCACACATCGACCGGGTGAAGGAACTGCTCAACTTCGCCGTCGCCGACACCACGGCATCCTGGCGCCTCGACAGCAGCGGCGCCTGGGTGCGGGTGCGCCAAGACGGCAGCGGCCTGGCGCTCGCCGACTACCAGGAGACGCTCGTGGCCCGCAATCGACCCAAGCCGAGCCAACCGGAGTCCTGATGCCCGCTGTCCCGGAACGCGTGTCCGCCCCGCACATCTTCGCCGCGGGGACGGTGCTCATCCGGGGCACGGGCAAGCACCGCGAGGTGCTCATCGTGCATCGACCGGATCGCAACGACTGGTCACTGCCGAAGGGCAAGGTCGATGCAGGTGAGCGGCTGGCTGCGGCCGCCGTGCGTGAGACGCTCGAGGAGACGGGCATCGCCGTGACACTCGGCGTGCCGCTTCCCACGGCGCACTACACGGTCACCGGGATCGATGGTCAGGCTGCCGTCGTGGCGCCGAAGACCGTGCATTACTGGCGTGGCACCATCATCGACCCCGCCATCGCCGCCGGTGACGTCGCCATCCCGGCCGGATGGGCGCCCGACGACGAGATCGGCGCCCTGCGCTGGGTGCGGCTCTCCAAGGTGCATGCCCTGCTCACCTACCCGCACGATCGCGAGGTGATCGCGGCGGCAGCGAAGGCGCCCACTGACACCTCGCCCTTCCTCGTCGTGCGGCATGCCCAGGCGGAACGTCGCCCGGACTTCCGTGCCCGGGTGGGTGACGATGCACCCGACACGGAGCGCCCGCTTGCCGCGAAGGGTGCGGCACAGGCGCAGGCGCTCATCGCCACCATGGCGGCCTACGGCATCCGGGGTGTGTCATCGTCGTCCGCCGTTCGCTGTGTCGACACGGTGCGTCCCTATGCCGATCACCTCGGTGTTGCGGTGCGCGCCTACGACTCCATCACCGAGGCGGCCTTCGAGGAACATCCGAAGCGTGGCGTGCATGACGTGCTGCACCTGCTGCGCCAGCCCGAGCCGTCGGCCGTGTGCATCCATCGCCCGACGAAGAAGCGACTCATGCGCGCGATCGGGCGGGAGACGGGGCAGTTCGTGAACCTCGCCCTCGAACCGGCCGAGTACCTCGTGTTCCATCGCGCCGCCAAGCGCGACGACGATGGCGACATCCGCGCCGTGCGCATCGGCGAGAGCACCCTCATCGAGTACGGTCTGCACCACGCCTGACGCACCACACGCGCTGGGGCATGTGGCGGCGGACGATCAGAGGATGACCGTCCGCCCCTTGCCGATCGTCACGATCCCGCTGTCCGACACGGAGTAGCGCGCGCGGTCCTGGTCAAGGTCGATGCCGATCTTGGCGCCGGCGGGCACCACGACGTTCTTGTCGAGGATTGCCCGACGCACCACGGCGCCGCGGCCGATGCGCACGCCCGGCATGATGATGGAGCCCTCGACGTAGGCGCCCTCGAGCACGTGCACATCCTCGGCGAGCACCGACGAGCGCACATGCGCGCCGGCCACGATGGAGCCGGCACCGATGATGGTCTCGTGTGCGGTGCCACCCTCAACGAACTTGGCGGGCGGCAACTGTGGGTGCGCTGTGAGGATCGGCCAGCGCGCGTTGTAGAGGTTGAACACGGGGTGCACCGAGACGAGGTCCATGTGAGCCTCGTGGTAGGCCTCGATGGTGCCCACGTCGCGCCAGTAGCCGCGGTCACGCTCGGTGGCACCGGGCACGACGTTGTCGGCGAAGTCGTAGACGCAGGCCTCGCCGGCCTTCGTGAGCGTGGGGATGATGTTGCCGCCCATGTCGTGCATGGAGCTGTCGTCGGCTGCGTCCTCTGTGAGCACGTCGATGAGGGCCTGCGTGGAGAACACGTAGTTGCCCATCGACACGTACGACTCATCCGGTGAGCCGGGCACGGCTGGGGGATCCGTCGGCTTCTCGAGGAATCGCGCGATGTGCAGGCCGTCGTCGGCTACCTCGATGACACCGAACTGGTGGGCCTCGGCCCGTGGTTGACGGATGCCCGCCACCGTCACCGCGGCACCGGAGTCGATGTGCTGCTGCACCATCTGCGCAGGGTCCATGCGGTACACGTGATCGGCGCCGAAGACCACGACGTAGTCGGGGCGATCGTCGTTGATGAGGTTGAGCGACTGGAAGATGGCATCCGCCGACCCCGTGTACCAGCGCGGCCCGAGGCGCTGCTGGGCGGGCACGGGTGCCACGAAGTCGCCGAACATGGACGACTGCCGCCAGGCCGTCGCGATGTGTCGGTCGAGGGAGTGGGACTTGTACTGCGTGAGCACCGCGATGCGGCGGTAGCCGGCGTTGGCCATGTTCGACAGCACGAAGTCGATGAGCCGGTAGGCGCCGCCGAATGGCACCGCGGGCTTGGCTCGATCGGCGGTGAGGGGCATGAGCCGCTTGCCCTCGCCGCCAGCCAGCACGATGCCGAGAACCCGTGGTGTGACCGCCATGGCAGCTCCCCTCGAACGCGTCGCGGCAACCCTATTGCCGGTGGGTGTGCGCGCCTAGGCTTGGGGCGTGAGAGTCGCCGTCACCACTCGAGAATGGCCGCCCGAGGTGTACGGCGGCGCAGGCGTGCACGTCACCGAGTTGGTGCGCGCCCTGCGTCGCCTCATCGATGTGGACGTGTACTGCATGGGTGCCCCGCGCCCCGACGCCACGGCGTTCCCACTCGTCGGGCCGGACACCATGAACACCGCCCTCAAGGTGGTCGGCGCTGATGTGCTGATGGCCGGTGCCATCGAGGCCTCCGACGCCGTGCTCGTGCACTCACACACCTGGTACGCCAACCTCGCGGGCAAGATGGCAGCCGCCACCAAGGGCATCCCGCACGTGATGTCGGCGCACTCCCTCGAACCGCATCGTCCGTGGAAAGCCGAGCAGCTCGGCGGCGGCTATGCCGTGTCGTCGTGGGCGGAGCGCACGTCGTACCGCAGCGCGGATGCCGTCATCGCGGTGTCGCACGGCATGCGTGCCGACGTGCTCGAGGCCTACCCGTTCATCCATCCCGAGCGCGTGCACGTGGTGCACAACGGTGTCGACACGACCGTGTGGAAGCCCAGCCCCGATGACGAGGCGCTGCGTCGACTCGGTGTCGACCCTGCGCGCCCGTACGTGCTCTTCGTCGGGCGCATCACGCGGCAGAAGGGCTTGGTGCACCTGCTCGCTGCAGCGCATCACTTCCCGCACGGCGTGCAGGTGGTGTTGGCGGCCAGCAGTCCCGACGAGCCCGGCATCGGCAGTGAGGTCGAGCACGGGGTGGCTGCCCTGGCCGAGCAACGCCCCGGCGACGTTGTGTGGCTCAATACGAGCGTGCCGAAGGCCGACCTCATCGTCCTGCAGACGCATGCCACGGTGTTCATGTGCCCGTCCATCTACGAGCCACTCGGCATCGTGAACCTCGAGGCCATGGCCTGTGGCACGGCCGTGGTGGCGAGCGCCGTCGGGGGCATCCCCGAGGTCGTCGTCGACGGGGTCACCGGCACCCTCGTCGAGTGGACGCCGAGCGATCCGGTTGACTTCCAACGGCGCTTCGCGGCCGCGGTCACGGCCCTCGTCGAGGATCCGTCGCGTGCCGACACCATGGGCTCGCGTGGGCGCGACCGTGCGGTGGCGGAGTTCGGGTGGGATGCCATCGCCCAGCGCACCATCGACGTGTACCGATCGGCCCTCGCGTGACGGCTCCGGCCGTGCGTCGCCCCATCGTCGGCTACGGGCTCTACCTCGCTGCCGCCGCGCTCTTCGGGTTCAACGGCACGGTCTCGAAGACGCTGCTCGCCACCGGCATCACCGCCGCCCGCCTGTCGCAGCTGCGCGCCACGCTCGCCTTCCTCGTGCTCCTCGTGGCCGTGCTTGTCACGAACCGCAGCAGCCTGCGCATCCGCTCCATGCGCGAGCTGCGCCTGCTTGCCGGCTACGGCATTGCGGGCGTCATGCTCACGCAGTACATGTACTTCGCGTCGATCCATCGCATCCCGGTCGGCATCTCGCTCATCATCGAGTTCACGGCGCCGTTCATGGTGGCGCTGTGGATGCGCGTTGCCCGCGGTGTGCCCGTCGGCAGGCGGGTGCTCCTCGGCATGCTCGTGGCCTTCGGTGGGCTCGTGCTCATCGCGCAGGTGTGGAACGGCTTCCAACTCGACACCCTCGGCGTCCTCTACGCGTGGGGTGCGGCCATCGCCCTCGCCATCTACTTCGTGCTCGGCGAGGCCGCCACGCAGGCGCCCTATCGCCGGGACCCGCTCTCGGTCACCATGTACGGCTTCGCCGCGTCGACGCTCGTGTGGGCCGTGCTGCAGCCATGGTGGTCGTTCCCGTGGCAGCAGCTCTCCGGGCTGTCCGAGCCGTGGGGCAGTGCCGGGTGGCGACTGCCGCTGTGGCTGCTCGTGTGCTCCATGGTGCTGCTCGGCACCGTCGTGACGTTCTGGCTCGTCGTGTCCTCGTTCCGGCACATCACGGCGGCCCAGGCCAGCTCGTTCGGCATGGCGGAGCCGGTGCTGGCGTCGGTCATCGCCTGGCTGCTCATCGGCGAGGCACTGAACGGCTGGCAGGTCACCGGCATCGCCGTGGCCGCCCTCGGCATCCTCGTCGCGGAACGCAGTCGCGTGCAGCCCGTGGAGTTCGTCGAGTGACACTCACGCCATGGGCTCGCCCCAGCGGGGGCTCGTGGTGCGTGGTGGATGCAGTGGCATGCGCGTGACGACGATCGCGGGCTGGCCGCGGCGATTGCGGGTGCGCCCCCACAGCAGTGCGCCCTGCAGGGAGTCGAGGTCGGCGTCCACTGCCTCGATGCCGAAGGCCGCGGCAAGCTGGTGCCACTCCGGTGCGGTGAGGTCGACGCCCCGTTCGGGATGGCCGAACACCTGCTGGTCGTAGCGCAGCATGCCGTAGCCGCCGTCATCGTGGATGAGGAGCGTGATCGGCAGGCGCTCCTGGGCGATCGTCGCGAGCTCGCCCAGTGCGAACATGAGACCGCCGTCGCCGGTGACCGCGAGCGTGGGTATGCCCCGACTGGCCGAGCCGAGTGCGGCCGGCAGGGCGAAGCCCAGGGTGCCCCACCCGACGGGGTAGGCGAGGCGCCGCGGCCGCGGCTGGCGGGCGTACCCGGCAAGCCAGTAGCCAGCAACGCACATGTCGACGACGAGTGCCGCGTGCGCCGGCCAGGCCACCTCGATGGCCTCGACGAGCCGGATGCCGTTGGTGCCGCGGGGGTCGGCGCGCAGGCGTGCGCGCATCGCATCCGCGGTGCTGGAGGGGTCGGACCACGGGGCATGCGCCGCCACCTGCTGTGTGAGGGTTGCGAGGATGCCGAGATCCGCGTGGATGTGCAGGGCGTCGGGCAGGTTGGTGCGCACCGGCTCGAGTGCGTGGTTGATCGACACTTGTACGGGAGGCAACGGCATGCGCCAGTTGCGGCTGTTCATGCCATCGACGTCGCTGCCGAGCACCACCAGGCCATCAGCGGCTGCCAGCACCGCATGGCCCTCCGGCTCATGCACCGGCGCATCAACGACGAGGGGATGGCCGGCGAGCACGCCGCGGCCGGCGAAGGTGGTGAGGACGGGCGCCTGCAGCCGGTCCACGAACGCATGCAGCAGGTCCGCGCCGCCCGGCCGGTCGCACACGGCCGCCGCGCCGCCACCGAGCCAGAGCGCAGGGCGCTGCATGGCATCGATGGCGTGCACTGCAGGCGCCAGATCCGGCCAGGTGTCGCCGTCGCCTGCAGCGACGGGCGTGGGCACGAGATCGCATGGGGCAGCGAGGAGATCCGTCGGGATCCCGAGGTATGCAGCCACCTCGCCGTGCTGCCGATGGTGGGCGAGGAAGGCGCCGAGCGTTGCGACCACATCGTCGGCGTCCCTGCCCGTGTGGGCCATCGGCCGACCGTCGGCGTCCCGCGAGGCGAGTGGTGCGAAGGGTGCCGCCTGGTCCCGCATCTCATGCAGGATGCCACGCGGCTCCGCACGCCGCAGTGCCGACGACACGTCGGAGGCGATGACGAGGATCGACGAGTGGCTCACTGCTGCCTCGCCGAACGAGGCGAGCACGTTCATCGCGCCAGGTCCCGTGGTCGTGATGGCAACGCCGAGACCACCCCCGCTGCGGGCCAGGCCATCGGCTGCATAGCCTGCCGCCTGCTCGTGCCGGACGCCGATGATGCGAGGGCCGTCCGCGACATCCCACAACGGGAGGTTGTGCACGCCCGGTAGTCCGAAGACGGTCGTGACGCCGTGGTCCGCGAGCATCCGCAGCACCACATGGGCGACTCGTCGCTCGTCGGTGTGATTCGCCACGATTTCGATTGTAGTGGCGGTGCTATAGCACCTAGCGTGGACGGCATGTACGTCTCGACGAATCCTGCCGACCTCGCTGACGAGGTGGCCCGCTACGAACTCGCCACTGCCGATGATCTCCTCGCCGCTGCCCGCCGCGGCAACGCAGCCCAGGAGCAGTGGGCTGCCGTACCCGCCCCCGCCCGTGGGCGCGTGCTCGCGCAGGTGGGGCGCCTCATCGAGGCCAACAAGGAGGCGTTGGCCCGGCTGGTGACGCGCGAGATCGGCAAGGTCCACGCCGAGGCCCTCGGTGAGGTGCAGGAGGTCATCGACACCTGCGACTTCTTCCTCGGCGAGGGTCGCCGCCTGTACGGGCAGACGGTGCCGTCCGAGATGCCGGACAAGCAGCTGTTCACCTTCCGCATGCCCGTGGGCACGGCGCTCATCATCACGGCCGCCAACTTCCCGACCGCGGTGCCGAGCTGGTACATCGTGCCCGCGCTGCTCACCGGCAACGCCGTGGTGTGGAAGCCCGCGGAGACGGCCGGGGCTGTTGCCCAGGCGATGACGGCCATCTTCCACGCGGGTGGCGTCCCTGCGGACGTCCTGCAGTGCGTCATCGCCGATGGCGCCACCACGGGCGCGGCCCTGCCGTCACTGCTCGAGCAGGGGCTCGTGCAGAAGGTGGGCTTCACCGGCTCGACCGCTGTCGGCCGTTCGATCGGTGAGTTGTGTGGCCGTCACCTCCAGTCGCCCTGCCTCGAGCTCGGGGGCAAGAACCCCATGGTGGTCATGCCCGATGCCGACATCGACCTCGTGATCGAGGGCGCTCTGTTCGCGGGGTTCGGCACTGCCGGCCAACGCTGCACCTCGCTCGGCACCCTGTGGGTGCATCGCTCGATCTATGACACGGTGAAGTCGCGCTGGGTGCATGCCGTCGAGCAGGCGCGCGTCGGCGACCCCATGCAGGACGTGCTCTTCGGTCCGATGATCAGTGAGACCTACCTCGACAACCACCTGCGCCACCTTGATTGGATCGAACCGCACCACAAGGTGCACGGCTCCACGGGCGTGGGTCGCATCACCACTACCAACCCGCGCACGGGGTTCGTCGGTGATCCCGAACGGGGCGTGTTCGCCCACCCCACCATCGTCGAGGGGGTCATGCCGGGGGATCGCCTGTACGCCGAGGAGACATTCGGGCCGCTCGTCGGGCTGGGGGTGTTCGACACCTTCGACGAGGCCATCGAGCTGGCGAACGGGCACGGGTACGGGCTCTCGTCGGCCATCTACACCAACGATCCTCGGACGGTGTGGCGCTTCCGCGAGCGCATCAGTGCCGGCATGGTCTCGGTGAACAACTCGACGTCGGGTGCGGAGGCGCACCTGCCCTTCGGTGGCAACGGCAAGTCCGGCAATGGCTCGCGGCAGAGCGGCATCTGGGTCCTCGACCAGTTCACCCGCTGGCAGGCCGTGAACTGGGACTACTCGGGCCGCCTGCAGAAGGCGCAGATGGATGTCATGGAGTTGCCCTACGACCCCGGATTCCGACTGCCGTGACCGACGATCGCGCCGAGGTTGTCATCATCGGTGGTGGCGTCATGGGGGCGTCCACTGCCTTCCACCTCGCCGAGGCGGGTGTCGACGTCATGCTCATCGAACGTGACGAGTTGGCCTCGGGTTCCACGGTGCGTGCCGCTGGAGGCGTGCGCGCCAACTTCTCCGACGAGTTGAACATCGCCCTCGGGCTGCGCTCGCTCGAGGCCTTCGAGCGCTTTGGCGCCCGGCCCGGGCAGGACATCGACCTGCACCAGCCTGGTTACCTCTTCGTGCTCACGCGGCCCGAGGACGTGGCGCTCTTCGAGGCCTCAACGGTGCTGCAGAACGCGATGGGTGTGCCGTCGCGCATGCTCACGCCCGCGGAGGCGCAGCAGCTGAGCCCACTGCTGCACGTTGACGACGTCATCGCCGCCCAGTACTCACCACGTGATGGGCACTGCGCTCCCGAGTCCGTGGTGCTCGGCTACGCAGCGGGTGTGCGACGCCTCGGGGGGCGCGTGCGCACCCACACATCCGTCACGGGCATCGACATCGAGGGTGGCCGCATCACTGGCGTTCAGACCACGGGTGGTCGGATTGCCACGGGCGTGGTCATCGACTGCGCTGGCGCATGGTCGCCGCAGGTGGCGGCCATGGTGGGTCTCGATCTGCCGGTTGTCCCCGTGCGACGGGAGATCGTCGTCACCGAGCCCATGCCGGCGCTGCCGGAAGCGCTGGCCTTCACCATCGATTACGCCACCTCCTTCTACTTCCATCGCGAGGGCCAGGGCCTGCTCATGGGCTACAGCGACCCTCGGGCGCAGCCCGGCTTCGACACCTCGCGGACAGAGGGATTCCTCGAGGGCCTCGCGTCGCTGGCCGTCCATCGCGCGCCCGGGGTGCTGGACGCCGGCATCCGCACCGGTTGGGCGGGCCTCTACGAGGTGACGCCGGACCACAACGCGCTACTGGGGGAGTGGCCCGGGGTCTCGCGCTTCCTGTACGCCACGGGCTTCTCGGGGCACGGGTTCCTGCAGGGGCCGGCCGTGGGCGAGGTGCTGCGCGACCTTGTCCTCGGGCAGCGCACCGTCGTCGATGTGCGGCCATTGCGCGTCGAGCGCTTCGCGGAGGGGGCGCTGCGCCCCGAGCGCAACATCGTCTGAGCGGTGCATCCTGCCCTCAGGTGCGGATTCGCCTTGGAAACATTGGGAATCGCCTGAGTTCACGCAACCCTGATCCTGCTCGCACACGCACCCGCTAGCGTCCCGCCCACTGGGAGGCGTCATGGCGATGGCAGGGCGTGTGGGCGTGGCACCACAGGGTGCGGACGCAGCGGATCGTGTGCGAGCGGCGCGACTGTTGCAGCGGCTGTCCTTCGGCCCCGCGCCGGACGAGTACCCAGCGGCACTCGACGCGGGTGTCGCCGCCACCCTTGCCCGCATCATGGCCGGGGCCACTGCTGCCGGCGCCACCGGCACCGATGTGCCACCGCCGGCGCTCCCACCCGTCACCGTCCCCGGGCTTGCGGGCACCCCAGTGCGAGCCGCCCAACAGTCAGCCCTCATCGTGTGGTGGCTCGATCGCATGACGACGAGCGCGCAGCCGCTGCTCGAGCGCCTCACCTGGTTCTGGCATGGCCACTGGGCCACCTCGAACGTGAAGGTGCGGGATGCGGGCCTCATGCTGCAGCAGAACGAGACCCTGCGGGCATCCGCGTTTGGACCCTTCCCCACCATGGCGCGGGCGATGCTGCGCGATCCTGCGCTCCTGCTGTGGCTCGACGGGTTCGGGAACCGTCGCGGGCATCCGAACGAGAACCTCGCGCGCGAATGCATGGAGCTGTTCACCCTCGGTGTCGGCAACTACTCCGAGGCCGACGTGCGCGCGGCGGCACGCGCCCTCACCGGGTGGTACCTCGATCCACGCACGCGCACGGCTGCCTTCGATGTACGCGCCTTTGACCCCGGCCCGGAGACGATCCTCGGCGCGACCCGGGCGTTCGACGTCGACAGCCTCGTCGACCACATCGTGGCCCAGCCGGCCTGCCCGGCCTTCCTCAGCACCCGGCTGTGGCGCAACCTCGTGAGCGACGTCGGACCCACACCCACGGAGCTCGCCGATGCGAGTGCCGCACTCACCCCGACGATGGATCCGACACTCCTCGTCGCCGCCATCGCCCACCTCCTCATCGAGGACCCGACGCCCCGACCGCTCGCCAAGGCGCCCGTGCCGTGGCTCATCGGCGTGCTGCGGTCGCTGGGGCTGACGGTCGGCTCGCTGCCGGCGGGCACGCAGGGCGCGGTGCTCGGTGACCTTGCCGCGATGGGACAGGTGCCGTTCCTGCCGCCCAATGTGTCGGGATGGCCCGCGGGTGGCCTGTGGTTCACGGCGGCGTCCACACAGGCGCGGTACCGGCTGTCGCTCGCCCTCGTCGCCGCCGCCGACCTGGCCTGGCTGGCATCCGTGCCCGTGTCGTCCCGGGCGGCCTCGGTGGCCGACCGCTTGGGCGTGCCCGCCTGGACGCCAGCGACAGCCGCCGCCCTCGCCGGCGCCGCCCGATCGCCGCACGACCTGCTGGTCATCGCGCTCAATGCGCCCGAATACCTCGTGGGAGTGTGACCATGCATCGCGACGACATGGACGGCATGACCCGTCGAGGCTTCCTCAAGGCGTCGGGTGTGCTCGGGGTGGCGGCACTGCTGAGTGGTGCCAACCTCGTGAGCATGGAGGACGTGGCACAGGCGGCGGTGCGCACACCGCTGCCCCTCGGGGAGGGCATTCTCGTCGTTGTCACGCTGTACGGCGGCAATGATGGCCTCAACACCGTGATCCCGTACGCGGATTCCGTGTACCACGCGAGCCGCCCGGGCCTCGCCTACAGCGCCGACGAGGTGCTGCCGCTCGACGCCAGCCTGGGGCTCAACCCCGGGATGACGGGCATGAAGGCGCTGTGGGACGCGGGGCGCCTGGCCATCGTGCGCGGCGTCGAGTACCCGTCGCCCGACCACAGCCACTTCCGTTCCATGGACATCTGGCAGAGCGCGAGCCCCGACGCCCCGGAGTCCAGCGGCTGGCTCGGCCGCTGGCTGGACCATCGCAACGCCGGTGCGCTGCGCGCGCTCAACATCGGCGCCACCATGCCGCCGCTGCTCGTGGGTCGTCGGCTGGCGGCCTCCGCGCTGCCGATCGGCGGCCTCCGGGTGCCGGTCGGGCCGGTGGGTGGCGCGCTGCGGGCACTCGCCGGCACCCCCGCCGCAAGTGCCGACGGCATGGCGGCGTCCCAGGCCCTCAGCGACTGGTTTGCGACGGCAGCGGAGACGGGCAGCGTGCTCGGGGCGTCCCACCCGTCCCCGGCGCCCGGCAGCGGGTCCCTGGGCCAGCAGCTCGACGTCGTCGCGCGCCTCATTGCCGCGGGTGTGCCGACGAACGTCTACAGCGTGTCCATCGGTGGTTTCGACACGCACGCGGGGGAGAAGGCCACGCAGACATCGCTCCTCGCCGAGGTCTCGGCGGCCGTCGCCGGCTTCGTGCAGGCAATCGACGCCACACCGCGTGCGAAGGACGTGACCGTCATGGTCTACAGCGAGTTCGGTCGGCGCGTGGCGGCGAACCTCAACCAGGGCACCGACCATGGCACGGCGGGTCCGATGTTCCTTGTGGGCTCGCGCATCGGCGGTGGCTACTTCGGCGAGCAGCCGCCGCTCAATGCCCTGCAGCAGGGCGACCTGGCCGTCACCACCGACTTCCGCGACGTCTACGCCACCCTGCTCGAGCGCGTCCTCGCCACCCCCGCGGATGCCGTGATCCCCGGATGGAGCGGGCGCCTGCTGCCGGCCTGACGGCTGCCCGCACGGTCCTGACGGCACGCTGATGCGGCGACCGTGCCGCTTCGAACCGTCGCTCCGTAGGCTGGGCTGACGCACTGGAGGTGCCGCCATGGCCGACGCATTGACGCAACTCACCGAACTCGGCGTCTCGATCTGGCTCGATGACCTGAGCCGGTCGCGCCTCGAATCGGGCAACCTCGCCACCCTCATGGCGACGCGCTCGGTGCGGGGTGTCACGACGAATCCGGCCATCTTCGAGAAGGCCATCTCGCAGGGCGCCAGCGACTACGCCGCCGCGCTGCGCGAGTGCGCCACCGCAGGGCTCGACGCGGACGCCACCATCCGCCGTCTCACCACCGACGATGTGCGCCGCGCCTGCGACCTGCTGCTGCCGGTGTACGAGGCCTCGGACGGTGCGGATGGTCGCGTCTCGATCGAGGTCGACCCGCGCCTGGCCCACGACACCGAGGCCACCGTGGTGCAGGCCCTCGACCTGTGGCGCATCGTCGACCGCCCCAACTGCATGATCAAGGTGCCCGCCACGAAGGCCGGACTTCCCGCCATCCGACGCATCGTCGCCGCCGGTGTCAGCGTGAACGTCACGCTCATCTTCTCCGTGGAGCGCTACCGCGAGGTTGTTGCGGCCTACGCCGACGGGCTGCGTTCAGCGGCCTCCAACGGCCTCGCGCTCGGCGGCATCCGCTCGGTGGCGTCCGTGTTCGTGAGCCGGGTCGACTCCGTCGTCGACCCAGCGCTTGATGCCATCGGCAGCGAACTCGCCACGGAGCTGCGCGGCAGCGCCGCCATCGCGAACGCGCGGCTTGTCTGGGCGGCCAACCTGGCCATGCACGACGACCCGGCGTGGCGCGCGCTTGCGGCGAGCGGGGCCCACCGTCAGCGTCCCCTGTGGGCCTCCACCGGGGTGAAGGATCCGCAGTACGACGACACCCGCTACGTCATCGAGCTCGCCGTTGCCGGCTCGGTGAACACCGTGCCCGCTGCCACCCTCGAGGCAGTGGCCGACCACGGGCACGTCGGAGGCGACACCGTCACGCCCAATCTCGCTGCCGCAGAGGCCACCTGGCAGTCACTCGAGGCGCTCGGCGTCTCGCGCACAGCGGTGTGCGATCGGCTGGAGCGCGAGGGCGTGCAGCAGTTCATCGACGCGTGGGAGCGGCTCCGCGCAACGGTCGCCGACGCACTCGCACACTGAGCGCGCTGCGCGTGCCTGCACCGTAGGCTCGCCGCAGGAGGTCGGGATGGACTGGCAGGAGCGGGCAGCGGCGATCGACGAGGCCTTTGCGGACGTCGATCGGCGTTCGGCATTCGAGATCCCCGACGGCGTGTGCTACCTCGACGGCAACTCACTCGGGGCCATGCCGCGCAGTGCACGGGAGGCGATCGAGGTTGCCGTCGCGGAGGAGTGGGCCACGGGGCTGATCCGGTCATGGAACACCGCTGACTGGATCCACCTGCCGCAGCGCGTCGGTGATCGCATCGGCCAACTCATCGGTGCGCCGGCGGGCACCACCATCGTCGCGGACAGCACCTCGCTCAACCTGTACAAGGCGATGCAGGCCGCGGTGCGGCTGCGCGGCGGCCGCACGGTGATCGTGACGGACGTCGACAACTTCCCGACCGACCTGTACATCATCGATCGCGTGGCACGACAGCGCGGCATCGAGGTGCGAGCGGTGATGAAGCGCGACATCCGCGCCGCGCTCGACGACGAGGTGGCGGTGCTCACCCTCACCCACGTCGACTACCGCACGTCCGAGATGGCCGACATGACGGCACTCACGCGCGCTGCCCATGATGTGGGAGCGCTTGTGGTGTGGGACCTCGCGCACAGCGCCGGCGCGGTGCCGGTCGACCTCACCGCCGCCAATGCCGACTTCGCCGTGGGCTGCGGCTACAAGTTCCTCAATGGCGGGCCCGGCGCCCCGGCCTTCCTCTACGCGGCGCCCCGCCATGTCGGCATGGTGCAGCAGCCGCTGGAGGGCTGGATGGGGCATGCCAGCCCGTTCGCGTTCGAGCGCAGCTACCGCCCGGCGGCTGACGTCACCCAGTTCCTCGTCGGCACCCCGCCCGTGCTCGCGATGCGCGCACTCGAGGGCGCCCTCACGGTGTTCGACGGCGTCGATGTGCGGCGCCTGCATGCCAAGAGCCTCGCGATGGCGCGGCTGTTCCACGAGCTGGCCGACGAGGCACTCGTCGGGCGCGGATTCCGCGTTGCGTCACAACGGGATTCGGCGTCGCGAGGCTCGCATGTGGCGCTTGCCCATCCGCAGGGGTATGCGCTGGTGCAGGCGCTCATCGGGCGCGGCATCATCGGCGACTTCCGTCGTCCGGATGTGCTGCGCTTCGGCTTTGCGCCCCTGTACAACGGGGCCGATGATGTGGTGCGGCTCGTCGAGGCACTCGTCGACATCATCGACCGCGGCGACTACGACAGCACGCTGCGCGAGTCCGCCGTCGTCTGAGCGTGCCGTCGGAGCGTGCCGTCGGAGCGTGCGGTGCGGGAGTGACGGTGGTACGTGCGGTTCGCGCGTGCGCGGCCGGTGTCAGGCCTGGACGCGGCGCTCCATGACCCGCTCGTGCGATGCGAGCAGTCCGTCGACGAGGGCCGGGAAGTCAGCGTCGAGCACGACGTCGAAGTGATCGGCGCCCGGCACGCGCTGTGCCTCGGTCCAGAGACGACGGGCCATGGCCTGCGACTGCTCGATGAACTGCGCCGACTCGTCCTCGCCGTAGAGCACGTAGGCGCCGATGGTGGGCGGGAACGGCAGGCGCAGGGGCGAGAGGCGCCAGGCTGCGTCCTCGTCGAGGTGCAGGACGTCGTTCACGCTCGTGTGCACGATGGGGCGCAGGTCGTAGATGCCGGAGAACAGCAGCAGCGAGTGCACGAGTGAGGGGCGCTTGGCCGCGACCATGGCCGCGAGGTGGGCTCCGGCGGAGTGGCCGGCGACGATGATGGGCGCGGGTGCCAGCTCGGCGAGGGCCTGCACGGACTCGACGCACTCGTCCACCATCTGGTCGATGGTGGCCTCGGGGGCGAGGGTGTAGTCGACGGAGGTGTAGTTGATGCCCGCCTGCATGCAGGCCTGCGCGTGGTGCATGGAGTCGTTGGCGTTGAGGTCCTGCCAGTAGCCGCCGTGGATCCACACCAGGTTGGCACGGGGGCGGTCGATGCGGGCCAGCAGCATGCGGTGCGTGGTCTGGCGGACGCAGGCCACGCCGATGGCGGCCGAGTCACGGGCGGACTCAAGGGCGAAGTCGCGCTTGTAGACGTCCCATGGGCGCTTGGACCACGCGCTGGGGGAGTACTCGTGCTCGAGCTGGTCGGGCGTGAGGGCGCGCCAGCCGTCACCGATGCCGTTCGTCATGCATACCTCCTGGGGTATGCCAAATCTACCCGCTGCCCCACCCAGCCCCGTCACGCACCCTCCGCGCTAGGACTCAAAACGGGTTGGATTTTGGGCGAATTGTCCGCCCGTTTTGAGTCCTAGCGCGAAATGGCTAGTGCTTGGCGCCGGTGCCGAGGTAGGCGGCCTTCACTGCGTCGTCGTGGAGCAGGTCGTGCGCGTTGCCGGACATGACGACGGTGCCGGTCTCGAGCACGTAGGCGCGGTTGGCCACGCTCAGCGCCTTCTGTGCGTTCTGCTCGACGAGCACGATGGTCATGCCCTCGGCGTTGATCTTCTGGATGATGTCGAAGATCTGCTGCACGATCATGGGTGCGAGGCCCATGGACGGCTCGTCGAGCAGCAGCAGTTGCGGACGCGCCATGAGCGCGCGGCCGATGGCCACCATCTGCTGCTCACCACCCGAGAGGGTGCCCGCCGCCTGCGAGGCCCGCTCCTTCACGCGCGGGAAGAGCTCGTACACGTAGTCGAGGTCCTCCTTCAGCTCGGCGCGGGCGTTCTTGCGGTGGTACTTGCCCATCTCGAGGTTCTCGAGCACCGTCATGCCCGGGAAGATGCCGCGCCCCTCCGGCACCTGCGAGATGCCGAGGTCGACACGCGCGAACGGTGCCACCGTCGCGATGTCGGTGCCGTTGAAGTGCATGGTGCCGGCGGTGGGCTTCAGCAGGCCGGAGATCGTCTTGAGCGTCGTCGTCTTGCCGGCACCGTTGGCGCCGATGATGGAGACGATCTCACCCTGCTCGGCCCCGAACGAGACGCCCTGCAGCGCCTCGATCTTGCCGTAGTGGACGTGCAGTTCCTTGATCTCAAGCAGCATCGGTCGGCACTCCCAGGTAGGCGGCGATGACACGTTCGTCGTTCTGCACCGCGGACGGCAGCCCGTCGGCGATCTTGCGCCCGAAGTCGAGCACCATGACGCGATCCGAGATGCCCATGACGAGGCTCATGTCGTGCTCGATGAGGAGCACGGAGAAGCCGCGATCACGAACGGCCATGATCTGCTCGCCGAGCAGTTCCTTCTCGACGGGCGTGAAGCCCGCTGCCGGCTCATCGAGCAGCAGCAGCTCGGGATTCGTCGCGAGCGCGCGGCAGATCTCGAGTC
>JAKALQ010000088.1 GCA_021824095.1 Actinomycetes bacterium | reverse complement strand
ACGACGCTCTCGCGCGCTGACAAGGCGGGCACCGAGGCCGAGCAGTGGAAGGTCATGGGCAGCAGCAAGGCCGCTGCCTCCTACAGCAACGGCTGGGAGCTCGGGCTCATCAGCGATCCGAAGAACGGCGGCGACGCTGCCCTCGCGAACAAGCTGAGCGCCTACCCGATGCCGTCCACGAAGGCCGGTCGCTACATGCCGGCGTTCCTCGGCGGCTCCAACCTCGCCGTGCCGGCGAAGTCGCAGAACATCGCCCTCGCCACCGACTGGATCCGTGACTTCATCTCGACGAAGTCCATGCGCTACATGGTCGTCGACGGTGGCGTGCTGCCGAACACCACGTCGCTGCTGTACCTCGTGCCGCCGTCGAACCAGGCCTTCGCCCAGGCGGCGAAGAGCACGTGGTTCGTGCCGACCGCGAAGAACTGGGTGAACGTCGAGAAGGCGCAGGTCCTGCAGACCATGCTCTCCGACATCGCCACCGGTCGGAAGTCGGTCGTGCAGGCGGCGAAGGACGCTGACACGCAGATCACGCAGCTGCTCGGGCAGTAACCGCAGCCAGTCATGAACCGTGTGGGGGGTGCAGGCCGCACCCCCCACACGATGACCCCGGGAGGAACCGTGGCCGCACCCACCACCGAGGGCCGGCGCCAGGCGCTGTGGTCCTACGCGCTCGTCGCGCCGGCGATCATCGTCATGCTCGGCGTCCTGGGCGTGCCGATGGTGAGGCTCGTGCTGCTGTCGTTCCAGCAGTACGGCATCGATGAGCTCATCTCCGGCACCGCCAAGTACATCGGCATCGCCAACTTCACCGCCATCGTGCAGGACGCAGAGTTCTGGGCGGCCCTGCGGCGCACCGTCCTCTTCACCGCCTACGCGGTGACCGGCTCCATCGCCCTCGGCGCGGTGCTCGCCCACGCACTCGTGCGCATGTCGACGGTGCTGCGCTGGGTGGTGAACGCCATCCTCATCATCGTCTGGTCGATGCCGCAGCTCGTCGCCATCTCCATCTGGCGCTGGATGTTCAGCTTCGACTTCAGCATTATCGCGAGCGTCATCCGCAGCCTCGGCTTCACCTTCCCCAACCGCGACTGGTTCGTGAACCCGGTCATGGGCTTCGGCATCATCGGGCTCGTCGTCATCTGGGGTGCGATCCCCTTCATCACCATCTCGCTCTACGCGGCGCTCACGCAGATCCCACGCGACTACATCGAGGCGGCGCAGATCGACGGCGCCAACCGCTGGCACATCCTGCGCCACATCCAGTTCCCCTTGCTGGCGCCCGTGTACGTCATCCTCATCACCCTCTCGGTGATCTGGGACTTCCAGGTGTTCAGCCACATCTGGGTCATGCTCGAGTTCCGGCCCAGCCCGGACTACTACACGCTCGCCGTCTATGCCTTCCAGACGTCGTTCGGCATCAGCCAGTACGGACGTGGCTCGGCGATCGCCATCGCCATGGTGCTCGTGCTGCTCGGCGCCACCGGCTACTACATCCGCCGCATGATCAAGGAGACACGATGAAGGAACGTCGCATCGGGGCCAACATCATCGGCTTCGTGTTCCTCGTGTTCATGGGCTTCCCCGTCTACTGGATGGTGACGACGGCCTTCAAGCTGCCGAAGGACGTGCTGCGCGCTGACCAGAAGCTGTGGCCGACGAGCTTCAGCCTCGACAACTTCCGCATGGCCTTCAGCCGCGACTACTTCGTCCAGTCGATCATGAACAGCCTCATCGTGGTGTCGGTCACCGTCGTCGTGAGCCTGTTCCTCGCGCTGCTCGCGTCGATCGCCGTGGCCCGCACCAACTTCCGCGGCCGCAGCGCCCTCGTCGTCATGATCCTCATCGTGCAGATGGTGCCCCTCACCGCACTCATCATCCCGTTGTTCCTGCAGTTGAGCTCCCTCGGGCTCGTGAACCGACTGCCGGGTGTGATCCTCACCTACATCGCGTTCGTGCTGCCGTTCGTCATCTGGACACTGCGCGGCTTCCTCGCCGGCATCCCCGTCGAGTTGGAGGAGGCGGCACTCGTCGACGGCTGCTCGCGACCGCAGGCCTACCGGCGCATCCTGTTCCCGCTCCTCGCGCCCGGTCTCGTTGCCACCGGCATCTACGCGTTCATCCAGGCCTGGAACGAGTTCCTGTTGGCGTACATCATCATCTCGAGCCAGGACAAGCAGACGCTGCCCGTGTGGCTCGCTGGCTTCACCTCGCGCACCGGCACCGACTGGGGGCCGCTCATGGCCGCCTCGGTCGTCGCGGCCATCCCCGCCGTGGTGCTGTTCTCGTTCGCCCAGAAGCGACTTGCCGTCGGCGTCACCGCCGGCGCGGTGAAGGGCTGAGGCCGGCATGCCACGCATGAGCAGCGAACTGCGAGGCGAGATCCTCGCGGTGCTGAGCCCCGGCTTCGGTGGCACGCGCGTGCCCGCATGGCTGCGTCGCCTCCTCGGTGACGGCCTTGGTGCGGTCACGCTCTTCGGCAGCAACGTGCCCGATCTCGAGACGGCGGCACGGGTGGTCGAGGAGATCCGCGCCATCAACCCCGATTGCGTCATCTCGATCGACGAGGAGGCGGGTGACGTCACCCGCATCTTCGCCCACTCCGGCAGCCCCCTGCCATCGCCGGCACTGCTCGGCCGCGTCGGCAATCCGCTGCTCACGCTTGACGTGTACCAGGAGCTGGGTCGCCACCTTGCGAGCCTGGACATCGACCTCACCTTCGCGCCCGTCGCCGACCTCGCCACCGGCGATCGCAGCCCCATCGTCGGCGTGCGTGCCTTCGGCAGTGACCCCAAGCTCGTGAGTGAGCACGTGAGTGCCGCCATCCGCGGCCTGCACTGGGCCGGCACCGGCGCGTGCGTGAAGCACTTCCCGGGTCATGGGCGGTGCAGCGTCGATTCCCATCGTGAACTGCCGGTGCTGCGCGCCACCCGTGAGCAGCTCATGCTGGAGGACATGCGGCCATTCCGTGCGGCCATTGCCTACGGCGTCGACGCCGTCATGATCGGGCACCTCATCGCCTACGACTTCGATGCACTGCCGGCATCGCAGAGCGCGGTCATCATGCGCGACCTGCTGCGCCACGAGCTCGGCTTCGAGGGCGCCATCATCACCGACGCACTCGACATGGGCGCGCTCGGTGGCGTGCCGAACATCGGCGTCTCCGCCCGTCGTGCGGTGGTGAACGGCGCCGACCTGCTGTGCCTGTCGGGCCTCAAGCAGCAGGGCCCCTTCGTCGATGCCTGCCTGCGCGAGATCGGTGAGGCCGTGCACACCGGTGAGCTCGATCGTGCGGACCTGCGGCAGGCGGGCCGTCGCACGGCCGCGCTGCGTCGCAGCAAGCCGCCGGCGCTTCTCGACGGGCGCATCGACGCGAACGCCCTGCGCCCCGGGCTCGTGGTGCGTGGCGAGGTCCAGTTGCCCGACCAGCAGGTGTCGCTCGTGACGCGCGAGGCCGACCCCACGATCGCGGCCGGCACCATCGCCTGGGGCCTGCGCCCGGCGTTGGAGGCGGCCGGCGTCCGCGTGCTGCGCCCGGACCTCACGAGCGCCTCGCTCGTCGTGCAGTTCCGTGACGCGTGGCGCAACGAGGACGTGCTCGCCGAGTTGCGCGACATTGCGCAGCGGCGCCCGGACGCGGTGTTCGTCGACATGGGCTGGCCCACGATCGAGTTCCAGCCGCCGCGCATCATCCGCACCTTCGGCGGCACCCTGCCGAACGCCGAGGCCGCGGTGGCGGAGCTGCTGCCGACGAGCTGACGCCCGGCGCCCGCCTGCCCCATCGACCTGCTCGGCGGAGCTCGTGGTGAGACGGGCGCGCGCCTGTGTTGCCGTGCTGGCAGGTCGCAACGTCATCGGCAGTAAGGGGTGAGGCGCGGGCCGCCCACCACGTGACGTGCGGGTCGTCCCGCCGCCCCCGATAGTGTGCGGACCGGACAGGGGGTGGCACATGGCCGACACGGCAGCGGCGCATCGTCGCGCTGACCTGTCGGTGCTCATGCTCGGGGTGTTCGGCGGTGCCACGGCCGGCCCCATCATGGCCGGCACGCAGGCGCCGTCCCTTGCCATCGCCTTCTGGCGCAACGCCCTCGCTGCCATCATCCTGCTGCCGATGCTGCTCCGCAGCCGCGCGCTGCTCGCTACCCTGGAGCGGCGCCAGTGGGTGTCCGTCATCGGCGCGGGCATGCTGCTCGGGGTGCACTTCTCGTGCTGGGTGCCGAGCGTGAAGCTCACGAGTGTCGCCGCCGCACAGGCGCTCGTGTCCACACAGGTGGTGTGGGCGGCGGTGCTCGAGCACCTCGGCGGTCGACGGGCACCGCGCATGCAGTTCGTCGGCATCGGCGCCACCCTGCTCGGCGTGCTGTGGCTCACGGGCGTCGACTTCGCCTTCGAGCCGTCGGCGCTCCTCGGTGACGGGCTCGCGCTGTTCGCGGCCATGGTGGGTGCTGCCTATATGCACACCGGCCGTGCCGCGCGCACGGTGCTGCCGACGTTCACCTACACGGCGATCCTCTACCTCGCGGCCAGCACGACGCTGCTCGTCATCTGCCTCGTGCGCGGGGTGTCGCTCGCCGGGTATCCCGCGCACGCATGGCTGCTCATTGCGGCCGTCACGCTGCTCGCGCAGTTCGGTGGGCACTCGCTGTACAACAAGGCCATGCGCTCGTTCAGCGCCACGGCGGTGAGCAACATCGTGCTGCTGCAGGTGCCGATCGGCGCCATCCTCGCGTGGCTCTTCCTCGCGCAGGTGCCGCGCATCACGTTGCTGCCGGCCGCGGTGCTGCTCGCCGTCGGCGTCATCATCGTGGTGCTGCACGAGCATCCGACGAGGGCCGATGTCCAGGCCCTCGCCGACGAGCGCTGACGATCAGACGTAGCCAGCGGGCTGGCGCAGCGGGTAGTGCGCCTCGAGCGCGGCCTTCTCGTCATCCGTGAGGTGCACGTCGAGTGCCGCCACCGCGTCGGTGAGGTGGTGCGGCTTCGTGGCGCCGACGATGGGCGACGCGACGACGGGGTTGGCGAGCACCCACGCGAGCGCCACCTGCGCCATGGGGATGCCGCGCGCGTCGGCCACCGCCTGCACGGCGTCGATGACGCCCTTGTCGCGCTCGTTGCCGTTGCCGAACTGTGCCTGCCCGATGTGGTCATGCTCGGCGCGGTAGGACACGGCACCGAAGGGCCGCGCCAGACGCCCGCGGGCCAGCGGGCTGTAGGGCACGGCGTTCACGCCCTGGTCGGCGAGCAGCGGCAGCATCTCGCGCTCCTCCTCGCGGTACAGCAGCGAGTACTGGTCCTGCATGGAGATGAAGCGCGTCCACCCGTTGATGGTGGCCGTGTACTGCATTTTCGAGAACTGCCATGCCCACATGGCGGAGGCGCCGAGGTAGCGCACCTTGCCCGCCTTCACCACGTCGTGCAGCGCCTCCATCGTCTCCTCGACGGGGGTCGTGGGGTCGAAGCGGTGGATCTGGTACAGGTCGATGTAGTCGGTGCCGAGGCGGCGCAGCGACGCGTCCACCTGCTCCATGACGGCCTTACGTGACAGGCCGGATCCGCCGGGCCCCTCGTGCATGGGGAAGAACAGCTTGGTGGCGAGCACGATGTCCTCGCGGCGGCTGAAGCGCTTGATGGCGCGGCCCACGTACTCCTCGGACGTGCCGGCGTAGTACACGTTGGCGGTGTCCCAGAAGGTGATGCCGAGCTCGACGGCCTGCCGGAAGTAGTCGGCGGACGTCTCCTCGTCGAGGGCCCAGTCATAGAACCCGGTAGAGGTGTCGCCAAAGCTCATGCAGCCGAGGGCGATGCGGCTCACCTTGAGGCCCGAGCGGCCGAGGTACGTGTATTCCATGGTGTACTCCTGTGGTCAGACGGTGGCGAGCGCGTGACGGCGCCCGGCCGCGTATTCGATGCTGGCGATGATGACGGTGAGGGCGAGCGCGATGCTCGTGGTGAGCAGCATGAGGCCGCGATGCACCATCACGGCGTACACCTCCCAGCCGATGAGGCTCACCATGCTCACGCCGAGTGCCGGCAGTGATACGGCGGTGGGGTGCCCGGCGAGGTAGGTGCGGTACGACTGCCGCACCTGTGGGGTGCGCGACACGGTGAGGGCGACGAGCACGGCGGACGTGATGGCCATGGGCAGCACGGCGGCGAGTGCAGCGGTGGCGATGCCGAACACGGGCAGCCATGGCCGTACGCGGGGACGGTCGGAGAGCAGGGCGAACACCACAGTGCCGGTGAGCGAGGTGGCGATCACGTTGGTGAAGGCGACGGAGGGTGAGGCGATGCGGATGCCGTAGCCGCACCAAGCGGCACCGACGGTGAACTGCAGCACCCAGGCGGCCAGGCTGACGCCGCGGCCGTGCCCGAGGCTGCGCACGCGCTGCGCCTGCGGCAGCGCCTGCATCATGCCGATGGCGCCGGAGGCGAAGCCGAGCAGTTCGGCTGGACTCACGTTGCACTCTCCCCTGTCCAGTGCACGATATGCCGCCCGACGGGGTGCCCATCACGGGGGTGGCCACGTCTGATGCAACGCGTACCGTTGCCTGCACACTGCCGACACCTGGGAGGCCGCCATGCTCATCCATCCGTGGGATGCCGCGCAGGATGACGCGGAGTGGCGGGCCTGGCTGGCGTCCATCGAGCACTTCGGCATGCTCGCCATCCCCAACCTGGAGCCACAGGCGGC
>JAKALQ010000013.1 GCA_021824095.1 Actinomycetes bacterium | reverse complement strand
ATCTTCACGTGGAACATCCTGCTCACGAGCATCCTCGTGCTCATGGTCTTCCCGGTGCTCGCGGCAGCGCTCATCGTCCTCGAGGTCGATCGCAAGTTCGGCTCGCAGGTCTTCGCAGCCCAGAACGGCGGCTCGATCCTGTGGCAGCACCTGTTCTGGTTCTTCGGGCACCCCGAGGTGTACATCCTCGCCCTGCCGTTCTTCGGCATCGCCTCCGAGGTCATCCCGGTCTTCTCCCGCAAGCCGATCTTCGGCTACAAGGGCCTCGTGTTCGCCACGATCGCGATCGCCGTCCTCTCGATGTCCGTGTGGGCCCACCACATGTACGTCACCGGCGCGGTGAACCTGCCGTTCTTCTCGGTGATGACGATGCTCATCGGCGTGCCGACGGGTGTGAAGTTCTTCAACTGGATCGGCACCATGTGGAGGGGTTCGCTCACCTTCGAGACGCCCATGCTCTGGACGATCGGCTTCCTCACCACCTTCCTCTTCGGCGGGCTCACCGGCGTCATGCTGGCCGCGCCGCCGATCGACTTCCATGTGTCCGACTCGTACTTCGTGGTGGCGCACTTCCACTACACGCTGTTCGGCACCGTGGTGTTCTCCATGTTCGCCGGCTTCTACTTCTGGTGGCCGAAGTTCACGGGTCGCATGCTCGATGAGCGACTGGGCAAGCTGCACTTCTGGATCACGTTCGTCGGCTTCCACATGACGTTCCTCATCCAGCACTGGCTTGGCGTCATGGGCATGCCGCGCCGCTACGCGGACTACCTGGCCAGTGACGGCTTCACGACCTTCAACACCATCTCGACGATCGGTTCACTCGTGCTCGGCTCGTCGATGCTCGTGTTCCTGTACAACGTGTACCGCACGGCCAAGCATGCGCCGCTCGTGCACACGAACGACCCGTGGGGCTTCGGTGCCTCGCTCGAGTGGGCCACGAGCTGCCCGCCGCCGCGGCACAACTTCACCACGCTGCCGCGCATCCGTTCGGAGCGCCCGGCATTCGACCTCAAGTTCCCCGAGCTCGCGGAGAAGGCCCACTGATGAAGGTCACCGGTCGCTTCTTCGCCATCGCGGCGGTGCTGTACTACCTCGTTGCGCTCATCTACTGGACGGTCTCGCATGAGATCGTCGGTACGACGGGCATCGCCCTCACCGGTGGTCTGGCCACCATCGTGGGCTTCTACATGCTGTTCACGTCCCGTCGGCTGGGCGACCTTCCCGAGGATCAGCCCTTCGCCGAGGTGCACGACGCTGACAACGTGTACGGCTTCTTCAGCCCCCACTCCTGGTGGCCGCTGCCCGTCGGCCTCTTCGCCGCCGTCATCGCCTATGGGATCGTCTTCGCGGCATGGCTGCTCGTCGTGGGGGTCCTGGGGCTCATGATCTCGGTCGCCGGCTGGCTCTTCGAGTACTACCGGGGTGACCACCTCACCTGGTGAGGCTCCCGGAATCGGTGGAGGGGCGACGGACAATTCCGTCGCCCCTCCACCGTTGTTCCCCCTGCGCTTCACTCCTCGACGTGCCCGCAACACGCCGGTACAGCGGTGCGGTCAAGGAGTGAAGCGCCCATCGAGATGCGCGGTGACGGTGCTCGCTTCACTCCCTCACGATCCCCACGCACCGGTGTGTCGTGGGATCGTGAGGGAGTGAAGCGAAAGAGGGAGGGGGCAGGATCCGTGCGGATCCTGCCCCCTCCCTCGGGGTAGGCCGTGTCAGTGCGTCAGCTCGTCGTGGCCGTGGTGGCCAGCATCGAGGTGGGCCTGGGCTGCGGCAATCTCCTCGGCGCTCGGCATCGGGATGCGATCACCGTAGAAGAAGTGCGACACCTTCGCCTGCAGGCGCTTGGCGCGGTAGTTCGGCGTGCGCACGCCCGCTGCATCGGTCGCCGGCGGCATCGGGAGCGGCTCGATGGCCGGATTGCTCAGGATGCGCGCGCGATCCCGCTCGTTCACCGGTGCGTGTACCTCGATGAACTCGCCGTGGGGGAGCCGCAGCACGTTGCCGGTCTCGTTGCCGTGCATGAGCCGATCGATGTCGCGGCGCTGCAGCGACAGGGCGATGCGCTTGGTGACCCAGAACACGAGCACCGGCACCACGAAGATCAGCACCCGGAACAGGAAGGTGATGTCGTTGAAGGCCAGATGGAAGGTGGTCGAGATGATGTCGTCACCGGAGGCGATGAAGAGCAGCAGGTAGAACGACAGGAACGCTGCGCCCAGCGCCGTGCGCGTGGGCACGTTGCGCGGACGGTCGAGCAGGTGGTGCTCACCGGTGCGACCGGTGGCCCACGCCTCCAGCCACGGGTAGGCCACGACCAGGCCGATGAGCGCCGTGGGCATGAGCATCGCGGGCACCACGAGGTTGAGGCTCAACGTGTGGCTCCACAGGTGCACCTCCCAGTTCGGCATGATGCGCACGGCACCGTCCAGGAAGCCCATGTACCAGTCGGGCTGCGAACCCGCGGACACCTGGTTCGGCACGTACGGCCCGAACAGCCACACCGGGTTGATGGTGACGAGGGCACCGAGCGTGGCGATCACACCGAAGACCGCGAAGAAGAATCCGCCTGCCTTCGCGATGTACACCGGGAGCAAGGGGTAGCCCACGACGTTCTTGTTCGTACGCCCGGGGCCCGGGTACTGGGTGTGCTTCTGGTAGAAGACCATGCCCACATGGGCCCCGATGAGGCCCAGGAAGATGAGCGGGATGAGCAGCACGTGCACCGTGTAGAGGCGCGGGATGAAGTCCAGCCCGGGGAACTCGCCGCCGAAGACGAAGAACGCCATCCAGGTGCCGAAGAGCGGCGAGGCCAGCATGATCGCCTGTGCGATGCGCAGGCCCGTGCCCGAGAGCAGGTCGTCCGGCAGCGAGTAGCCGGCGAAGCCCTCAACGACGGCGAGGATGAGCAGGATGACGCCGATGATCCAGTTGAGCTCACGGGGCTTGCGGAACGCGCCGGTGAAGAAGACTCGCAGCATGTGCACCGAGATCGACGAGACGAAGAAGAGGGCCGCCCAGTGATGGATCTGCCGCATGAGCAGGCCGCCGCGCACGTCGAAGGAGATGTTGAGCGTGGACGCATACGCCTCGGACATGCGCACGCCATGGAGCGGCATGTAGGAGCCGTTGTAGACGACCTCGGTCATCGACGGCTTGAACCACAGCGTGAGGTACACGCCGGACAGCAGCAGCACGATGAACGAGTACAGCGCGATCTCGCCGAGCATGAACGACCAGTGGTCAGGGAAGACCTTGTTCAGCAGCTTGCGCATGCCCTTGGCGCCGGCGAAGCGCTCATCGAGGGCCACGGCGGTGCGGCCGAGTGGCGTCGTGGGGGTCATGCACGCTCCCAGAAGCTCGGACCGACGGGCTGCTGGAAATCGCTGCGCGCGATGAGGTAGCCCTCGGCGTCGACGGTGATCGGCAACTGCGGCATGTTGCGGGCCGCGGGACCGAAGACGACCTTGCCGGCATCGGCGAGGTCAAAGGTGGACTGGTGGCAGGGGCAGAGCAGGTGGTGCGTCCGCTGCTCGTAGAGCGAGATCGGGCAGCCGACGTGCGTGCAGACCTTGGAGTAGGCGAGGATGCCCTGGTAGTCCCACGGTGCACTCGGGGTGCCACCCTGCTGGGCGATGATGTCGCGCTCGTTGAGACGCACGACGATGATCACCGACTTCGCACGGGCGTTGAGGGTGCCGTCCTGCTCCTCGACCTGGGGTAGGTTCTCGGGCACCGCATTCACGAGGCCGCCGACCGGCACGTCTGCAGCCTTGATCGGCAGGTAGGTGACGTCGGTGACGAGCCTGGTGCCAGCGCGCCAGATGGTGTGGTTGAGCTGGCCGTGGGTTGGCGCCGGCCCCAGATCGCGCAGGAGCACGATGAGGGGGAGGGGGAACAGCGCCATGGCTCCGAGCAGGCTGCGGCGGAGGATGCCGCGCTTGAGGATGCCGGAGTCGGCGACGCCAGCGGCGAAGGTCTCGGCGAAGGCGGCGCGCGCCTCCTCGTCGCTCGTGAGCGGGTGTCGATCCTCGACCACCTCGACGTCGGGCATGAGCTTCTTGGCCCAATGGATGGCGCCGGCGCCGATGCAGAACACGCCGAGGCCGAAGGTGAGGCCCATGAAGACGTTGATGACGTTCACGTCACCGAGCAGCGGCACACCGACGGTGGCGTTGTAGTCGGTGAATCCGTAGATGAGGACGCTGGCGAGGATGAGCAGCGTCGCGGCACCGAACAGTCCGGCAACCTGACGCTCTGCCCGACGCTCTGCGACCGGATCGAGGTCGGCGGCTCGCCACTCGTGCGCGACCTCGGCGGCCTGGGGCCGCGAGGGGTCGATCGCGGGGTGGTCCTGGGTCACTTGGCCTTCACTCCGATCCAGATGGCGATGGCGACGAGGATGCCGAACCCGCCGAACCAACCGAACAGGCCCTCAGACACCGGGCCGAGTCGGCCCAGATCCAGGCCGCCTGGGTTGTCGGGCTGGCGGAGGAACTCGATGTACTTGATGACGGCGCGCTTCTCGGCCGGCGGCAGCGTCTGATCCGAGAACTTCGGCATGTTGTTGGGGCCGACGAGCATGGCCTCGTAGATCTGCGTGGGCGTCGCCTTCATGAGGTTCGGCGCCTGCTTGCCCCAGGTGAGGGCGCCGCCCTGACCGGAGAAGGAGTGGCACTGCGCGCAGTTGGTGCGGAACACCTGGCCGCCAAGGGCCATGTCGGCGTTCTCCCAGCCCTGCACCTGCTGCGTGGGGATCGCGGGGCCATTGCCAAGCGTGGCGACGTACTGGGCCATGGCCTGCGTCTCCTCAGCCGTGTACAGGCTGTGTGCGCGTCGTAGCGCCTGGTTGGCGATGGTGCCGAGCGGCATGCGCCCGGTGCTCACCTCGAAATCGACTGCTGCAGCACCGGAGTCCTTGATCGCCGGGGACGGGGCGATGCCCTGACCCTGCAATCCGTGGCAGGAGGCGCAGCCCTCCTCGTACAGGAGCTTGCCCCAGACGAGCGGGTCGCTCGGATGGCTCGTCGTGCTGCCGGATCCGCCGGTGCCGCTGGTGCGCGCCGAATCCGCAGCCTGCGCACCCGTTGCCGGGAGCACTGCGAAGGCCACGGCGAGCAGTGCCGCGGCGGGGCGCCGGAATGCCCGTGCCTGCATGGTCGTCCGCCTTCCCTACTTGATGAGGTAGACCATCGCGAACAGGCCGATCCAGACCACGTCCACGAAATGCCAGTAGTAACTCACGACGATCGCGCGGGTGGCCTGCCCGTGCGTGAACACCTTGCCGACGTAGCTGCTGGCGAGCACGAACAGGAAGGCGATGAGGCCGCCCGTCACGTGCAGGCCGTGGAAGCCGGTGGTGAGGTAGAAGACCGAGCCGTAGGCGGAGGACGAGAGCGTGAGCCCCTCGCGCACCAGGTTGGCGTACTCCCACACCTGGCCGCCGATGAAGATCGCGCCCATGACGAAGGTGATCATGAACCAGCGCCGCAGCGTCCGTGCGTCGCCGCGCTCAGCGGCGAACACGCCCAGCTGGCAGGTGACGCTCGAGGACACGAGGATGAGGGTGTTCACCGAGGAGAACGGCACGTTGAGGTGGGGGGTCGTCGCCGCCCAGATGTCCGGGTTCACTGCCCGCAGCGTGAAGTACATGGCGAACAGGGCGGCGAAGAACATGAGCTCGCTGGACAGCCACACGATGGTGCCGACCGACACCATGTTCGGGCGGTTCACGTGGGCGTGCGAGGGCGCAACGGTCGTAGACACAGGCGCATTGTGCCAAAGGTTCGCCGGCACTCTGCGGAGGGCCCTCCCGCAGCGCGTCGTTCGGCCCGAACCTGCGACGGGCGGACGGCTCCGGGAGGGGCAAAGCGTGGCACGATGACGCCATGCTGCCGCTGCACGGATCCGGCCCGGCCGACATCCCCACCATCCCCTTCTCACAGGCCCTCCTCAGCTCCTGGGCGAACATCGAGTGGGTGCCAGCCATCGCGATCCTCGCCACTGCGGCGTGGTACCTCCTCGGGGTCCGGACCCTGCACCGGCGGGGGGACGCCTGGCCGGTCGGCAGAACGGTCTCGTTCATCCTCGGCGGGCTCGGCACGATCACCGTCGCCACCGAGGGCCCCCTTGCCGCCTACGACACGACGCTGCTGAGCGTCCACATGGTGCAGCACATGCTCCTGTCGATGGTGGCTCCCATCTTCCTGGCCCTGGGCGCGCCCATCACCCTGGCCCTGCGCACCTTCCGCGGACGCCTCCACCGTGCCCTCATGTGGTTCCTGCACTCGACCTACATGAAGGTGCTGGCCTTCCCGCTCGTCTCTGGGGCGATCTACGTGATCAACCCCTGGGCCCTGTACTTCACCGGCTACTACCCGCTCACGCTGCGCAACGTCTGGTGGCACGACTTCAACCACCTGCACTTCATCATCGTCGGGTGCGTCTGGATCTTCTCCCTCATCGGGGTCGACCCGATGCCCCGCATGGGCTACCCGATGCGGATGCTCGCCGACTTCATCACGATGCCGTTCCACGCGTTCCTCGGCATCACGATCATGGGGCAGCAGACGCTCATCGCCGGCGACTGGTACCTGTCGCTGGGCCGGGCCTGGGGGCTGAGCCCGGCAGCCGACCAGCAGCTTGCCGGCGGCATCCTGTGGGTGGCGGGCGAACTCGTGTCGATCATCCTCTTCATCGCCCTCGCCGTGCAGTGGGCTCGCGCCTCCGACCGGGAGGCCCGGCGCATCGACCGTCAGCTTGATCGCGAGGAGGCCGAGCGGGCCGCCCGTGCCGCCGCGGCTGCCGGCGATGCACAGGCCTAGACTGCAGACATGGCTCTCAAGGTCCTCGTGTACAGCGACGACGCCTCGGTGCGTGGTCAGATCCTCACCGCGCTCGGTACCCGGGTGGCTCCGGAACTGCCGCGACTCGAGTGCACCGAGGTGGCAACGCATCCGGTGGTGCTGCGCTCGCTTGAGACCGGCGAGTTCGACCTCGCGATCCTTGACGGTGAGGCGCACCCTGCAGGTGGCCTCGGAGTGTGCCGCCAGGTGAAGGACGAGGTCTACAACGCCCCGCCGGTCATCGTGCTCACCGGCCGGCCCGCGGATGCCTGGCTGGCGACGTGGTCCCGCGCTGACGGCGTCGTGCCGCAGCCAATCGACCCCGTCGTCCTCGCGGAGACCGCCGCCACGCTGCTGCGGTCGCGCGTCGCCTCCTGATGGGCACCTGGCGGGAGGTCCTCGGGCCGCTGACCCGCGGCGACGAGGTCCCGGTCGACCTGGTGCGCTGGGCGATGCGCGAGGTGATGTCCGGCGCCGCCACTGATGCCCAGATCGCCGCCTTCGGCGTTGCGCTGCGCATGCGAGGTGAGACCGCCGCGGAGATCGCAGCACTCGTCGAGGTCATGCTCGAGTTCGCGCAGCCGGTCAACATCCCCGGTCTGGCGCTCGACCCGGTCGGCACCGGTGGCGACGGTGCGCACACCGTGAACATCTCCACCATGTCGGCGGTCCTGCTGGCGGCGAGCGGCACGCCCGTCGTCAAGCATGGCAACCGCGCCGCCTCCAGCAAGTGCGGATCCGCCGACGTGCTCGAGGCCCTCGGCGTGCGACTCGAACTGTCGCCGGATGCCGCGCGTGCGGTGTTCGACGAGATCGGCCTCACCTTCCTCTATGCGCCGGCCTACCATCCGGCGCTGCGCTTCGCCGGGCCCGCCCGTCGCGAGATCGCCATCCCCACGGTGTTCAACCTGCTCGGCCCGCTCGCCAACCCGGCCCGGCCGAAGGTGCAGCTGCTCGGGGTCGCGGACGCGTCGCGGGCGCAGTTGCTCATCGACGCCCTGCGCCTGCGGGGCACCACGGCCATCGCGGTGCATGGCGAGGACGGCCTCGATGAGGTCTCCGTCTTCGCTCCCACGCTCATGTGGCCGAGCTGGATGGTCGAACCCGTGCGCTTCGATCCCCGCGCCCATGGTTTGCCGGACTTCGCGCCGGATGTGCTGCGTGGCGGCGATCCGGCGTTCAACGCCGCAGTGGCGCGGCGTGTGCTCGAGGGTGATGCCGATCCGTCGCTCGACGGGATCGTGCTGGCCGTGCTGCTGAACGCTGCCACGGCGCAGGTTGCCTTCGATGCGGCACAGGGGCACCCGACCGACGACATCGCGAGTGCTCTCATGGCGAAGCTCCCCGCGCTGCGGGCCACGCTGGCTTCCGGTGCGCCCGGGCGCCTGCTCGACCGGTGGGTTGCCCTCACCAACCGCTAACCCCGTCTGGCCCCTGCGCGTTGGCGCATGGCGAATTGCCGCTGGAACTCCTGCTCGACGAGTGACTGCGCCTGCTCGCGCGCGGCCAGAGCCACCGCGAACCGTGCCTGCAGGCTGGCTGCGGAGGGGAAGGGGCTGTGCAGGGTGCCCTCGACGAGCCGCACGCCCTCGCGTTCGAGCCAGGCCCACAGCAGGCTCGCCTCGCGCACATCGGTGGCCGTGACGGATGCCCTGACCGGCACCTGCTCTGCCGTGGCGACGATGGCGGCCAGGGCTTCGTGGTGGTCGGCCCCGTCGGGCACCTGCCCTGCGCCGGCGAGGCGCCCATGGCGGATCACGTGCACCTCCCAGCCCCCCTCGCCGCGGGCGGCGGCCACCACCTGGGGTGCCCGGAGGAGGGTGTCGAATCGCTCGCGTCTGGCGTTGCCGACGATCCAGGCCACGAGGCGGTCGCGTACGACCGCCGCCTCCTCGAAGCGCTCCTGCTGTACGAGGGTGAATTGCCGCTCCTGCAGGGTGGACACGAGCTGCTCGCCCTCGCCTGTGCACACGGCGATCGCACGGCTGGCGGTTGCGGCGTAGTCGCCACGGGAGACGCGATGGTCGCAGGGTGCGGCACAGCGCCCCATATCGGCGAGCGCGCACGCGGATCGCGGTGCCCGCAGGCGGATGGGCTCGCTGCAGGTGCGCACTGGCACCACCGTGGCGATGGCGTCGCGGGCGAGCTCGGCATCCGTCCGGGATGCGAACGGGCCGAGGTGCAGCAGCCCACGATCCTCCACGCGCTCACGCACGATGGCGAGCCGGGGAAACGGCTCGTCGGTGAGCCGCAGCCAGACGCTGCGCTCGGGGCGCACCCCGGCACGATTGAACGGCGGCTTGTGCGCGACGAGGAGCCGGTGCTCACGGATGAGGGCTTCGGTGTCGGTGGCGCACGGGATGGCACGCACCGACGTCGTGAGATCGAGCATGCGCTCCATGCGGTCGCGGGTCTCGGCCGCGCTGAAGTAGGAGCGGACCCGGGTGGCGATGTGGCGCGACTTGCCGATGTAGAGCGGTCGGCCGCGCGCATCCTCGAAGATGTAGACGCCGGGCCCTGCCGGCAGACCATCGGCGAGTGCGCGCTTGGCGCCGCGGCGGGCGGCGATGCGGGGCCCCAGCCGCAGCAGGTCGTCGAGACGGGTCACCCCGCTGGCCGCGAGCCGTTCGAGCAGGGCGTGGAAGACGTGGACGGTGGCTCGGGCGTCGTCGAGGGCCCGGTGCGTGGGTGAGGTGGGGGCCGCGAAGTACGCGGCCAGTGTGGCGAGTTTGCGGTTGACGACCTCGCCCGGCTGCAGCGCGGCGCGCGCCATGCGGACGGTGTCGACGACGGCCGGATCGGGCCACGGTTGCCCATGGAGTGCGGCTGCGCCACGGAGGAAGCCCACGTCGTAGGGCGCGTTGTGTGCGACGAGGGTCGCGCCGGCCATGAACTCGAGGAAGGACGGCAGCACGCCTGCGAGCGAGGGCGCCCCCGCAACGGTGGAGTCGCTGATGCCCGTGAGGGCGGTGATGAACGGGGGGATCGGCGTCCCGGGATCGACGAGGGTCTGGAACTCGCCGACGACCACGCCGCCACGCACCTTCACCGCGCCGATCTCGGTGATGCCGGCGTCGGCGGGGGAGCCGCCGGTGGTCTCAAGATCCACGATGACGAAGGTGGCAGCCGACAGCGGTTGGTCGAGATCGTCGATCCGCAGTTGCCCGTCCATGCGCACACCGTACGCAGGGGCACCGACAGCGCATGCGTCCGACGTCACCTGTCGGACCCCCTCCCTAGCCTGCAGGCAGGAGGTCATCATGCGCATCGACTGCAGCACCTGCACCGGGCGGGGCATCGCCTGCTCCGACTGTGTCGTCACCCACCTGCTCGGCCTGCCCCTTCCCGTCGACGGCGACCTGGAGGCGGGGGAGGCCCGTGCCCTGGCCGCCCTCCACGAGGCCGGGCTCGTGCCGCCGCTCCGCCTCGCCCCCGCATCGGAGGGGGCGCGTGCCGTGGGGTAGGAGGCCGGATCTTCACCGTTCCCGAAGGTTCGGGCGGCGTCCCGCCCCCCGGGGCCTTGCTAGCGTTGCCCGGTGCGATTCGTCCGAGGACTCAGCATCCCGGTGGCGCTCCTGTTGGTGGGCTCCGTGGTGCCTCCAGCAGCAGCGACCCGACAGGACCCCCGGCTCACGCAGGTGCAGGCCCAGGTCAACGCCCTCCAGGTGAAGGCCGAGGCCGCTGCCGAGGAGTGGAACAACGCCCGGGCGCAGTTGGCGGTCTCGCAGACGAAGGTGCGGGCCCTGCAGGCACGCGTTGCCCAGGCGCGCACCTCCTACGCCAGCGTCTCGAAGGACCTTGGGCGCCTCGTGGGTGCCATGTACCGGGCCGGCATCCTCGATCTCGACATCCAGACCCTCTTCGCCAACAACCCCACCGAGTTCCTGCAGCAGATGGCGGCCGTGCAGCAGATCGGCTCCTCGCAGGTCGTCACCCTCAAGCGCATCCAGGCGCGGCGCCTCGCACTGGCCCAAGCGCAGTCGGCGGTGAAGGCTGAGCAGGCCATCGCGCGCCGGCTCACGAGCGAGGCCGCCGCCCACAAGGCCGCAGCAGATGCCGCGCTCGCGAAGGCCGCCCACATCCTCTCCGGCCTGCAAGCCGCCGAGCGCGCTCGCCTGGCAGCCATCGCCCGGGCCAGGGCCGCGGCCGACGCGCGACGCGCAGCCCAGGCCCGTCGCTCCATGGCCAAGTCCCTCGGCAGCCTGTCCACCCGACTCAAGCGGGTGCTGAGCTACGCGCTGTCGAAGGTCGGGCAGCGCTATGTGTTCGGCGGTGCGGGCCCGTCGACCTTCGACTGCAGCGGCCTCGTCATGGCCAGCTACCGGCAGATCGGCATCTCCCTGCCGCACTACGCCCGGTCGCAGTACTCCGACACCCGCCGCGTCTCCCGCGGGTCCCTGCGCCCCGGGGACCTGGTGTTCTTCTTCGGAGGCGGCATCCAGCACGTCGGCATCTACATCGGCGGCAACCGCTTCGTGCATGCGGCGAACTATCAGGATGGTGTCATCGTGACGTCGCTGTCCGACCCGTACTGGCTCATGCGCACTTCCGGCTACGGCCGGGTGGTGAACTAGCCACCGCACGGCCGCTCGGGGACCTCGTCGGGATCCCGCGGCTGCCCGCGGCCTGTGGGCGCCGGGCTACGACTCCTCGTTGCGAGGCTGGGCGTACAGCGCCTCGATGTCGTCGGCATGCTCGTGCATGATGACCGAGCGCTTCACCTTGAGTGACGGCGTCAACTGCCCGCCAGCCTCGGTCCAGTCCTCTTCCAGCACGAGGAAGCGACGTACCGATTCGGCCTGCGACACCCGTCGATTCGCGGCGTCCACCGCATGCTGGATGTCGGTGAGCAGCTCCGGGTGGGTGCGCAGATCCGCCGCGGTGCTCGTCTCCGGGAGCCCATGGGCGCGTGCCCAGGGGGCAAGCGCCTCCTCGTCCAAAGTGACGAGTGCCGCCACGTATGGCCGCCCGTCACCGATGACGAGGCACTGGCTCACGAGCGCGTGGGCCCGGATGCGGTCCTCGAGCGGCGCGGGTGCGACGTTCTTGCCGTTTGCGGTGACGAGCAGTTCCTTCTTGCGGCCGGTGATGAAGAGGAACCCGTCATCGTCGATGTGGCCGATGTCACCGGTGTGGAACCAGCCCTCTGCGTCGATGGCCTCGGCCGTCGCCTCCGGGTTGCCCCAGTAGCCGCGGAAGATCACGCCACCGCGCCCGAGGATCTCGCCGTCGTCGTCGATGCGCAGGGACACGCCGGGAAGGGCCGGACCGACGCTGCCGATGCGGAAGCGTCGCACCCGGTTCACCGCGAGCGGTGCCGTGGTCTCAGTGAGGCCGTAGCCCTCGAGCACCTGTAGGCCGATGCCGCGGAAGAAGTGCCCCAGGCGCGCACCGAGGGCAGCGCCACCGGAGATGGCGTAGACCACGCGCCCACCGAGTCGTTCGCGGATCTTGCGATACACGAGCGCGTCGAACACGCGGTGTGCGAGCGCCAGTCGCACCGGCACATGGCCGGATTCCGAGGCCTTGCTCCAGGCGATGCAGACACGCACTGCCACGTCGAAGATGCGGCCCTTGCCCTCCTCGACGGCCTTCTGGCGGGCGGCGTTGTATACCTTCTCGAATACGCGCGGCACGGCGAGGATGAAGGTGGGTCGGAATGTGCCCAGGTCGTCGACGAGGTGCTTGGCATCCGGCGCATGGCCGAGCTTCAGGCTCTGGTCGACCACGATGACCTGGATGATGCGCCCGAAGATGTGCGCCAGCGGCAGGAAGAGCACCGTGGAGTTCGTCTTGTCGCTCAACACCTCGGGGATGGCCGTCGTGGCCGCCGCAGCGATGAACTGCAGGTTGCGGTGGGTGATCTCGCAGCCCTTCGGGACGCCGGTGGTGCCGGACGTGTAGACGATCGTGGCGAGGTCGTCCCAGTCGACGGCCTGCCGACGCTCGTCGACGTCCGCATCGGCCACACCCGCCCCGAGTGAGGCCAACTGGTCGAGGGCGCCACCGTCGATCACCCAGCGGTGCTGCACCACCGTCTCGGTGGTCTGGTGTGCCTGCTCGAGGTGCCGCTGCGTTTCCACGATGAGTGCCACGGCACCGGAGTCGCGCAGGATCCATTGCATCTGCTCGACGCTGCTCGTCTCGTAGATCGGCACCGTGATGGCGCCCGCGTACCAGATGGCGTAGTCGCAGATCGTCCACTCGTGCCGGGTGCGCGACATGAGCGCGACGCGGTCGCCCGCCCGCACCCCAGCGGCGATGAGACCCTTCGCAGTGCTGCGCACCATGTCGTGGAAGTCCGACGCGGTGGTGTCGATCCACCGATCACCGACGCGACGCACGAGCGTCACGCGATCGGGTGTCGCCACGGCATGCCGCACGAGCGCATCCGTGAGGCTGCCGTGGTCCGGCAGTTCGACGAGTGCCGGTTCCGTCGTCTCCCGCATGTGGGAACCGTACTGCGCAAAGGCGCGCGAGGGCAGGAGGCAATGCCGGTGCCGGCACGTCGCGCCGCTAGGCTGCCGACCTCGGAGGTGCGCCATGTCGCTCACGGTCGGTGTTGATCTCGGCGGGACGAAGATCGGGGTCGGCGTCGTCGACGAGCACGGCACGATCGTCGCGGAGTCGCGGCGCCCCACCCCGACGGACAGCACGGATGCTGTGGTGCGGGCCATGGCGGAGGCCGTCGCGGAGGTGCGATCCGGCCACGAGGTGACGGCCATCGGCGTCGGCGCGCCGAGCTTCGTCAATGCCCAGCGTGACACCATCCTCTTCACCGCCAACCTGCCGATGGCGAACTACCCGCTGGCCGCACGCCTCGGTGAGCTCACGGGCCTGCCGGTCTTCATCGAGAACGACGCGAACGCTGCGGCATGGGCCGAGTTCCGCTTCGGTGCCGGCCGGGGCGTGTCCGACATGGTGCTGCTCACCATCGGCACGGGCATCGGCGGAGGCCTCATCACTGGCGGCCGACTCCTCCGCGGCGCCCATGGGGTGGCTGCTGAGGTGGGCCACCTCGAGATGGTGCCCGGCGGTCACCGGTGCGGCTGTGGCCTCGATGGCTGCTTCGAGCAGTACGCGTCGGGCAGTGCGCTCGTCCGGGTGGCGCGACGGCTGGCGCGCAAGCGTCGCGACGAGGCCGCCGTGCTGCTCTCGTTCGGCGACGGCACCCCGGAGGACGTGCAGGGCCTGCACGTGACGCGGGCGGCACAGCAGGACGACCCGGTGGCGCTCGCCGCATTCGACGAGGTTGGCACGATGCTCGGTCGTGGCATGGCCGCGATTGCCGCCATCCTCGACCCGGCGGCTTTCGTCATCGGCGGTGGCGTGAGCGATGCGGGGGAGTTGCTCCTGAGCCCGGCGCGACGTTCGTTCGAGCAGCACCTCACGGCACGCGCCCACCGTCCCGTGGCCCGCGTGGAGCTGGCCACGATGGGCAATGCGGCCGGCATCGTCGGTGCGGCCGACCTGGCCCGCACCTGATCAGCCGACGAGTCGCCGCACGAACGAGAGCGACTCGCTGAAGATGCGCTCCGCGTCGTTGTCGATCGTCGCCACGTGGTAGCTGTCCTCGAGGGTGATCGACGTGAGGTCGCGCGAGCGCACGTTGTCTGCGATCCATCGCCCGTTCGAGGCATCGACGACATGGTCCTCACGGCTGACGAACATGAGGGTGGGCTGGGTCACCTTCGCGATGTCGCGGCGCACCACACTCGCCATCTGCTGCAGTTGCACGAACGCGCGAACAGGGGTGCGGTCGTATGAGTGCTCGGTGACGCCGGGCTTCTTGATGTCATTGCCGGTGGCCGGCAGCGACGGGATCACGTACTGCAGCACACGCGCGTACGGCGCCCGGGGGTCCGTGCTGCGCACGAAGGCATTCACCAGCGAGATCCCCGCGATGGCGTCGCCGAGTTCCTGCGCGAGGCGCAGCGTCAGGGTGCCGCCCATGCTGAGGCCGAAGACGAACACGCGGTCGCAACGGTCGGCCAGCTCGTGGAAGGCGCGACGATCCTCGTCGTACCACTCCTGCCAACGGCGGCGGTTCATGTCGCGCACGTCGGTGCCGTGGCCGGGGAGCAGCGGCACGCGGACACTATGGCCGTGCCGTGCGAGGTACTCGCCCCAGGGGCGCATGCTCGCGGGGGAACCGGTGAATCCGTGGCACAGGAGGATGCCGGTGCGGTCGCCGTCGAAGGCGTACGGGGCAGTGGCGGAGTTGTGGGCCATGCGCGCATCGTCGCACGTCCGGGGCTGCATGGCCCGCAGCGCTGCCGTAGCCTTGCACCCATGCTGTACTGGTTCCTGAAACTGTTCGTCCTCGGTCCGGTACTGCGCACGCTCTTCCGCCCGAAGGTCATCGGCAAGGAGCACTTCCCGCGCAAGGGCGCGGCCATCCTCGCCTCGAACCATGTGTCCTTCAGCGACTCCATCTTCCTGCCGTTGGTGGCACCCCGTCGCATCACGTTCCTCGCCAAGAGCGAGTACTTCACGGGCAAGGGCATCAAGGGCATGCTGAGCAAGGCCTTCTTCGCGGGCGTCGGGCAGGTGCCGATCGACCGCAGCGGTGGCCGGGCCTCGGAGGCCGCGATCCTCACGGGCCTGGAGATCCTGGGCCGTGGCGAACTGCTCGGCATCTACCCGGAGGGCACCCGTTCGCCCGATGGGCGCCTGTACCGTGGCCGCACCGGTGTGGCCCGCATGGCGATCGAAGCCGGTGTGCCGATCGTGCCCGTGGCGATGATCGGCACCTACGAGGTGCAGCCCACCGGCCAGGTCTGGCCCAAGATCCGGCGCATCGCCATCGCCTACGGCGAGCCCATCGACACGCTGCCCTACGCAGGCCAGGAGAAGGATCCGGTCGTCCTGCGCGCGGTGACGAACCGCATCATGGAGTCACTGCAGGCCCTGTCGGGCCAGGAGTACGTCGACATCTACGCCACCAAGGCCCGCGAGCAGCGCAACCGCACGCCGGAGGAGGTCGCCGAGGATCCCGGCAGCGCCGAGCGCGCCGCGGATGCCGAGGAGGACGGCGCCTGATCCAGCGCCCATGGCGCACCTCGACCGGGTATCCAGCACCTGCACCGCCGGCACGGCATGCATCCCCATCGGCGCGCGTCCCCATCTCGGCTTCACTCCTCGAAGCGACCGCGACACGCCGTGTACGCGGTCGCTTCGAGGAGTGAAGCCGACGGTGGTGGGGCAGCCCACATGGGCAGCCCCACCACCGTGGGTCGCGAGCGTCTGGGAGGTCAGTGGGCGCTGATGGTGCGGCCCTTGGGCTGGCCGATGCCGGCGAGGAGCTCGCCGAACCACGGCTCCTCGGTGTTGAAGGGCTTGGCACCCTTGATGCGCGGGAACTCGATGGCGCGCAGTTCGTTGCCCTGCTCCTCGTCCTCGCCGATGAGGCCCGAGACACCGGCGAACGCGGAGTCGACGGCGGCATCAACGAAGCGCTTGATGAGCGCCAGATCGACCTCGTTGGCGGCGGCAGCGCGGGCGTAGTAGCCGCTCTTCTGCACCAGCACCTTCTCGGCCCCGATCCGCGGCCCGAACTGCTCGGCAAACCACTTGCCGGGATTGATGAGGTCGAGTTTCACGTGCCCGAACGGGTCACGCGGCACCTCCTCGCCGCGCTCCTCCATCTGGGCGATGATGGCGTCGAGGCCGGCGCCCTCGGACAGGAAGATGTTCACGTTGCCGACCTCCTGCATGACGGCCGACAGGCGCGCGGCCTCGACGTCGAGGTCGATCTCGCTCTCGGGCACGTACACGGCGTGCACCTCACGCGTGGCGCGCGGGGCACCGAAACCGTCGACCCACAGCTTGTCGTCGAGCATGGCGCGGTACGAGCGTGCGGTCGCTGCGGTGAGCCAGCCGCAGTGGCGGCCCATGACCTCGTGGATGATGAGCATGTGCGGGTTGGAGCTGTGCTCCGACACGACGTTGTCGAAGAAGCGGGCACCCTCGTCCGCTGCCGTGTAGGCGCCGAGCGACTGGCGGATCGGGACGATGTCGTTGTCGATCGTCTTCGGCAGCCCAACGACGGTGAGGCCGTAGTCGTGACGCTCGAGGAAGGCCGCGAGGTCGGCGGCCGCGGTGTTCGTGTCGTCGCCGCCGATCGTGTGCAGCACGTCGACGCCATCGGCGACGAGCTGGTCGGCTGCCACACGCTGCGGATCCTGGCCCTCTGCGACGAGCCCGCGCTTCACGCAGTCCTTCACGTTCGTGAGCTTCACGCGCGAGTTCTGGATGGGCGAACCACCGAACAGGTGCAGGCGGTGCGCCTGCTCGCGCACCTCGGGCGTGACCACCATGCGGTCACCGCGCAGCAGCCCTGCGTAGCCGCCGCGGTAGGCGATGATCTCCACCTCCGGCGACAGTTCGGTGTAGCGCTCGATGAGGCCACCGACGGCGGACGAGAGGCAGGGGGCGAGCCCACCCGCAGTGAGGAGTGCGACCTTCTTGACGGCCATGGAAGCCCTTTCGACGTGAACCCGCACCGCAGTGCCGGACGGACCAAATCTACCGGTGCCGCTTGGCACCTTCCCCGCCGCCCCGAGCCTCAACCGCCGTCGGTAGACTGCGGCAATGCCTACCCCCATCGAGTGGCCGGACCTGCCCGCAGCGCAGCAGCCCGAGTGGCCCGATCAGGACGCATTGGAGCGTGCCCTCGACGAGCTGCGGGTGCTGCCGCCCCTGGTGTTCGCGGGTGAATGCGACCTCCTGCTGCAGCGTCTCGGCGACGTGGCCCTGGGACGATCCTTCGTGCTCATGGGTGGCGACTGCGCGGAGACCTTCGCGGCCAACACCGCCAACTCCATCCGTGCGCGGCTCCAGACCGTCCTGCAGATGGCGATCGTGCTCACCTACGGTGCACAGCTGCCCGTGGTGAAGGTCGGCCGCATGGCGGGCCAGTACTTCAAGCCCCGCTCGAAGACCACCGAGACGCGCGACGGTGTCACCATGCCGTCGTACAAGGGCGACGGCATCAACGACCTCGCCTGGGACGCCGACGCCCGTCGAGCCGACCCGCAGCGCCTGGTGCGCGCCTACCACGCGTCGGGTGCCACCCTGAACCTCGTGCGCGCATTCACGCAGGGTGGGTACGCCGACCTCCGCCAGGTGCATGCCTGGAACCAGGACTTCGTACGCATGTCCGCCGCGGGTCAGCGCTACGAGCGTATCGCCGGCGAGATCGATCGCGCGCTGGCCTTCATGGCCGCCTGCGGCGCCGACCCGGAGGAGTTCCGGCGGGTTGAGTTCTTCGCGGCCCATGAGGCGCTTGTGCTCGACTACGAGCGCGCACTCACCCGCATCGACTCCCGCACCGGTGACCCCTACGACGTGTCCGGGCACTTCCTGTGGATCGGCGAACGCACCCGGCAGCTCGGGGGAGCGCACCTGGACCTGGTGTCGCGCATCCGCAACCCCATCGGCGTGAAGCTCGGACCCAGCACCACACGCGAGCAGGCCATCGAGATGTGCGAACTGCTGAACCCTGACCGGGTTCCGGGCCGGCTCACCTTCATCACCCGCATGGGCCACGACAAGGTGCGCACCGCGCTGCCGCCCATCGTGTCGGCGGTCACGGATGCTGGGCACCCGGTCGTGTGGTGCTGCGATCCCATGCACGGCAACACCATCGAGACGTCCGATCACTTCAAGACCCGTGTCTACGACGACGTCGTGGACGAGATCATCGGTTTCTTTGAGGTGCATCGTGCGCTCGGCACGCACCCCGGTGGCATGCACATCGAGCTCACCGGCGACGATGTCACCGAGTGCGTCGGCGGCACCGAGGGCATCCAGGAGCACGAGGTCGGCATGCGGTACGAGACCGCATGCGACCCGCGACTCAACCGCGAGCAGTCCCTCGAACTCGCCTTCCACGTCGCCGACATGCTGGTGCAGCGGTGACGCACATCGTCGTCGAGGTCCAGACCCTGGCCGGGCCGCTGTCGTTCCGCTGGGATGACGAGGCGCCGGGGATCGATGCCGATGGTGCCGCGCATCAGGGTGCCGTCATCGCCTCCGCGTTCGCATCGGCGCGGCACTTCGCGGATGCCGCTGACCTGGTGGTGCAGGCAGACGCTGCGCGCGGAAGGGTGCGTGCCGTCGTCACTGCGGTGCAGGCTTGGAACAGCGGACGTGACCTCGACGCACTCGGCCGGGTGCCCGTCGCCCAACCCGGTGGCGCCTTCCGCCAGCGATGCTGGCAGGCCCTCCGCGGTGTCGTTGCCGGCGATGTGGTGAGTTACGGAACCCTCGCGGCCATGGCGGGCAACGCGGCCGCCAGCCGGGCGGTTGGCAGCGCCATGGCCGGCAATGCGGTGGCGCCCTTCGTACCCTGCCATCGCGTTGTCCGCGCCGATGGTGCGCTCGGTCATTACTCTGCCGCAGACGGGACGATCACGAAGGCAGCGCTCCTGGCCCATGAGGGCGTCACGATCGCCTGAGGTTGCGACGGGCAGTGCGTCCGTCCGGCAGTGGCCCCCGGTACCGCCGCGCGGTGTCACACCACGGTGATCGTCACGGTGGTGCCATGGGGCACCACCGAACCGGCGGTCGGCGTCTGCGACTTCACCAGGTTGAGCAACCGGCCGCTCGAGCGCTTCACGGCCACCCGCAACCCCGCCGCCTCGAGGACGGCGGTTGCGCGCTGCTGCGACATGCGGAACACGTCGGGCACCGTGACCGGCGCCGGACCCTTGCTCACCACTGTCTGCACCGTGGTGCCGCGCTGCACGAGTGCCCCGGCGATCGGTGCGGTGCGCGCCACCATCCCTGCGGGCACACGGTCGTCGTAGGCGGTGGTCGAGGTGGGCGTGAACCCTGCGGCGGTGAGCGCCGCCGCAGCCGATGCCGCACTGCGGCCGACCACGTTGGGGACGGCGATGGGTGCGGGGCCCTTGCTCACGACGATGTCGACGCGATCACCGGGTCGCGCGATCTGCCCGGCGGGTGGGTTGGAGGCGATGATGCGACCCGACACGACGGTGTCGCTGTAGCGGGTGCTTGTGCTACCCAGCCGCAGTTTCACCTGGGCCAGCGCCGCTCGTGCCGCCGTCGGGCTGCTGCCCGTGATGTCGGGGACGGCGTAACGCTCGGGCCCCTTGGAGACGATGAGGCGCACCGTGGTGCCATGGAGCACCGACATGCCCGGGCTCGGTTGGGCGTCGATCACGTCGCCCTCCGGCACGGTGCGACTCCACTGCGGGTCCTCCACAGCCGTGAGGGACGCATCCTGCAGGGCCTGGCGCGCATCGGCGACCGGCAGTCCGACGATGCTCGGCACCGTGCTGTGCGTGCCAGCGGTGGCCCACCAGGTGCCCACGCCGATGAGGGCAACGAGCAGCAGCGTGATGGGGAGCCAGCGTCGGCCCCGACGACGTCGGCGCGGTGCCGGTTCGGCCTCCGTCGCGGTCGCCGGCGTGGCGGCGGTGGAGGTGACCGTGGCAGTGGGCGTGGCCGTCGCTCGTGGCAGGGTCCCGGTGGCAGCAGCAGCGACGGCATCGGGCATCGCGGGGGCGACATAGCTCGCGTCGATCGCAGCCCGCGCAGCGCGCACCTCCGCGAGGAAGGCGCGGGCGTCCTGGTAGCGCTGGTCGGGGTCACGCCGGGTCGCTCGCTCGACGATGCCATCCACGATGCTCGTCATGCCCGGGCGCAGCAGCGAGGGCGCCGGGACGTCGCTGTGCACATGCTGGAAGGCCACCGCGAGCGGTGTCTCACCCGAGTGCGGCACCTGGCCGGTGAGCATCTCATAGAGCAGCACGCCGGCGCCGTAGACGTCGCTGCGGGCGTCGGCATAGCCACGCTCGACCTGCTCGGGGGAGAGGTAGGCGACGGTGCCGATGAGCACCCCCTGCGTGGCGGCACTCATAGGGGAGGACACGATGGCGCGGGCCAGGCCGAAGTCCGTGACCTTGATGCGCCCGTCGTCGCCGATGAGGACGTTCTCCGGCTTCACGTCGCGGTGCACGAAACCGGCATCGTGCGCTGCCGCGAGTGCCTGCAGCACGGGGTCGAGCACGGCCAGCGCCTGCACCTCGGTGAGCGCACCGCGCTGCCCGAGCACATCGCGCACGGTGCGACCGACGACGTACTCCATGACGAGGTAGACGGCACCAGTGTCCGCGTCACGTCCCTGATCGTGCACGGCCACCACATGCGGGTTGGCCAATTGGGCGGCGGCGTGGGCCTCCCGCTCGAAGCGATGGACGAAGCCAGGATCCTCTGCGAGCGAGGCATGCATGACCTTCACGGCAACCGTGCGACGCAGGCGCAGGTCGTGCGCGGCGTACACCGTGGCCATGCCGCCGCGAGCGACGAGCGCCTCGATGCGGTAGCGCCCGTCGAGCGTTCGCCCGATGAGGTGGTCGCCGGCCATGGTTCGCAGTGTAGGTGGGTGCTGTGGGACGTCGTGGGAGGTCAGGAGAGGGCGCGTCCCTCGAGGGGGCTGCTCGCGACGGCGAACTCGCGCCGTGCGATGCGACCCGCTCGACGAGCCTCACGACCCGCGATGACCGCGTGCCGCATCGCCGATCCCATGAGCGCGGGATCCTCGGCTCGGGTGACGGCGGAGGCGAGCAGCACGGCGTCGCACCCGAGTTCCATGGCGAGCGCGGCCTCGCTGGCCGTGCCGATGCCGGCGTCGAGGATGACGGGCACGTGCGCGTCCTGCACGATCATGGTGATGGCGTGCGGATTGCGGATGCCCAGCCCGGAGCCGATGGGGGCTCCGAGCGGCATGACCGCGGCGCAACCGACCGCCTCGAGGCGCCGGGCAAGGATGGGATCGTCGGTCGTGTAGGGCAGCACCACGAAGCCGTCATTCACCAGGCGCTCGGCCGCATCGAGCAGTTCGACGGCATCGGGCAGCAGGGTGTGATCGTCAGCGACCACCTCGAGTTTCACCCAGTTGGTCTCGAGTGCCTCACGCGCCAGCTGCGCGGTGAGCACAGCCTCGCGGGCGCTATGGCAGCCGGCCGTGTTCGGCAGGATGCGGATGCCGCGTCGTCGCAGCACATCCAGCACAGAGCCGTGGGCGGAGGCGTCGATGCGACGCATGGCGACGGTCGTGATCTCCGTGCCCGAGGCGATGAGCGCTGCCTCAAGCACCTCGAGATTGGGCGCTCCGCCGGTGCCGAGGAGCAGGCGCGAGGTGAAGGTCTCACCCGCGATGTGCAGCAGGTCCTCAGCCACCCTGCACCGCCGTGAGGATCTCGACGACGGCACCCTCGGTGACCGTCGTGGACGCCCATCGTGTGCGCGGGACGACGGTGTCGCCGAGGGCCACCGCGACACCTCGGTCGGGATGGCCGAGTGCGGCGACGAGGGCGTCGACGTGCATGCCCTCCGCCACCTCGTGGGCTGTGCCGTTCACGGTGATCTTCATGCTGCCTCCCCGAGGAACCGCAGTGGACTGGCGGCCGCCATGGGCGCGGGCATGGTGCCGGTGGTGAGGTACTGCGCCATGGACAGTCCGGTGAGGGGCCCGAGCAGGATGCCGTTGCGGCCATGCCCGGTGGCGTAGTGCACGTCGGTACGGCTGCTCGCGCCGACGATGGGCAGGTGGTCATGGGTGGTGGGTCGCATGCCCGCCCAGGATTCGGTGAAGGCCCACTCATCGACGCTCGGCATGATGGCCCGCGCGTCACGCAGGAGCTCGAAGACGCCAGCGGCGGTGGCGCCGACGTCGAACTGCCGCTCCTCGACGGTGGCACCGACGACGACCTCACCCGACGGTCGCGGCACGATGTACACCGACTTGCCGCGCACCAGCGCACGCACCGTGAGCGTGGGCACCGTGCTGGTGCGTCGATCGGCCTGGAGGCGCAGGATCTGACCCTTCACCGGGCGGATCGCAGCGCGCACGGCGGCCTCGAGGGCCCCCTGGTGCACGGTGTCGACGCCCGCAGCGACCACGATGTGATCGGCACGAAGCTCCTGGCTCTCGCACTCGACGACATGCGGCCGTGCTGACACCTGCGCCGACTCGTGCACGAAGCGCACGCCCGCCAACTCGTTGGCGCGCATGAGCGCAGCGAGGAACTCGCGATTGTGCACTGCGTGGTCAGCGGGAGCGGCGATGCCAACCGAGATGGTGGGGCCGAGTGCGGGCTCACGGTCGCGAACCTCGCGCGTGGTGAGCACCTCGGGGTCGAAGCCGAGTTCGCGTTGCGCCGGAAGGTGTCGCAGCAGCTCGGCCTTGTCGTCGGCATCGTGGCCGACGACCACGGTGCCATGGTCGACGTAGCCGGAGGGCAGCCCCGACTCCCCGGCGATGCGACGGGCGTAGTCGGGCCAGACGCGTGCCGCCTCGACGAGGAGGGGGACGAGCCGCGCATCGCCGATGTGGTACTCGGTGAGCGGGGCGATCATGCCGGCGGCCGCGTAGGACGCGCCATGCGTGGGCGTGGGATCCACGACCGTCACCTGCATGCCGGCGCGCGCCGCCTCACGTGCCGTCGTGAGTCCTGCAATGCCGCCGCCGATGATCACCAGGTCCACGACGGCATTCTGGCAGGCCTCCCACGATTGGCTCACCGCGGGGCGATTCGCTGAGAATGCGGGCATGACGACGCGGGAACAGCGAGCGGCACGGCTCGCCCAGGCACGGCTCTACTGCTGCACGGATGCGCGCGGATCCCTTGCGGAGTTCCGCGCATTCGTTGAGGCCATCGTGCTCGGCGGTGTCGATGTGGTGCAGTTCCGGGACAAGCACATGGAGGCGCGCGACGCCCTGCGCTACCTCGAGGTGCTGCGCGACGTGGCCGAGCGGCACGGTGCACTGTCGTGCGTGAACGATCGCGCCGACCTGGCCGCCATCGCCGGCGTCGACATCGTGCACGTGGGGCAGGACGATCTCAGCCCGGTGCAGGCGCGCCACGTTGTCGGCGCTGACGTGCTCATCGGCCGCTCCACGCATGCGGCGGAGGAGGCGGCAGTGGCGGCGGACGATGCGGATGTCGACTACTTCGCCGTGGGTCCCGTGTGGCCCACACCGACGAAGCCAGGGCGACCCGCGCCGGGCCTCGACCTCGTGCGGACGGTTGCCAGCATGGCGCCGGCAAAGCCGTGGTTTGCCATCGGTGGCATCGATGCCGGACGCATCGCGGAAGTACGAGCGGCGGGCGCCGGGCGCATTGTCGTGGTGCGGGCACTCACCGAGGCGGGCGCACCGACGGCCGAGGCCTTCGCCCTGCGCGCTGCACTGGACTGACGTCCAGGCGGAAGGTGGACCGCTGACTCAGTCGAGGCGGATGTCGCCGTGGGGCGTGGAGAACGTGACGGCCACGATGCCCGTGGCACCATCGTCGGTGACCCACTCGACATCGATGTCCTCGAGTGGGTGCGTCGAGGGCTCACCGAGCCAGTCGTCGAGCACCGATGCGTCACCGGCGATCTCGAGCTTCGTGATGCGCACGTTGCTGCCGACGCGGGCCGGGTGCTCCTCCGTCGGTGAGATCCACTCGATGAAGAAGGGCAGCTGCGGATCGGCGATGAGGTCGAGGACACCGATCTGGCGCCACTGCAGGTCATAGCCGTCCGGACGGCGGCGATGGCCGGCGACAGCAGTGCGGCCGAGGCGCTGTTCGACGGGGGCGATGTCGGGCACGGCGACAACCCACCCCAGCCAGCCACCGCCCTGGGCGGCGCGATTGCGGACAGCGCGGCCGAAGGGCGCCTGCTCCGCAGCGGGGTGATCGAGCGCGGCGACGAGCTCGATGTAGGTGCCGCCGGCCAAGGGCAGCACGAAGTTCTGGGTGCCGAAGCGGGGGTGCCGACCACCGTCGACGAACCCCGCACCCAACTCGCCGCCGAAGCGTTGCACCGCGTCGGCGAGTTCCTCATGGCCAACCGCGTAAGACACGTGATCGAGTCGCATGCCCGGAGCCTTGCACACCGCGGAGCGCGGCACGAAATCGGCCGCGACCGACTCCCGCGTGTCGTCGTGGAGGGTGTCATTCGCGTCGGTACAGTCCCGCGCTGACGGTGGTCGCGAGAGGGGAAGCTCGCGGCCACCGTCGCCTGTTGCGGAGCCTCAGGCTGCGAGCAGGTCCTGCGGCGTGAAGTGGCGGAACGAGCGGGCGAGCAGCGAGGCCGGTGCCCGCATGGCCAGCCCGTTGTGCAGCAGACGGGCGAGGGAGTACTCCTCGGCGTCCAGGATGCGCTCCACGCGCTGCGCGGCAGCCTCCACATCGCCATCGAGGTAGCGCACCGCAGCCGCACAGGTGTGTGCCGGCACCGAGGATCCGATGGGTGCGCGGGCCGTGAGTCTGGCCAGCAGCCCGGTGAGCCCGTCATGCGTGTCGCCCTCCAAGGTCGCCGCATGCGCGAGGAGCGCGTCACGGACCGGGATGTCGAACAGTGACCGGTCGAGTGCGAGCAGCGTCTGCGGATCGACGGCGAAACCGCGCACCTCATCGTCGATGGCCTGCATCCAGTCGTTCCACCGGCCGCGACGCCAGGCCGCGTCCGGCCGGGCGCCCAGTGGATCGTGGTCCTCATGGCCGGCGAGCGTCGCGCTGTAGCGGTTGCCACGTGCGCCGCAGCAACGACCATCGGCGCACAGGTAGGAGCGCCAGCGTGTGGGGCCGGCCCACAGGGCCTGGAGCGTGGTGCGGTCGCGGTGGCCCCAGGCTCCAACGAGGGGTGTCGGGTCGACGACCTGCCGATCGCTGTAGACGACGACGGCCGTGAAGCGCACCTCGTCGCCCCAGAGTGAACCCTCGAGCAGGGGTTCGTCGAGTGGGCGCGGACCCGCCACCGGGTGCACCGACCCGTGCTGCAGGACGCCATCGGCGTCGAGGCCGACCGTGAGGATGCGCTCGTCGGCGTCGCAGTCGAGCAGGTGGGGGAGGGCCGCGATGACGGCGCGGGCATCGGTGGGCAGCACAGTGACTCCTGAGGTCGTCGGTTGCCGCGTGCCGGAGGGCCGCGGCTGGTGCGGCGTCGGTCGCACTGTCGGGGACGCTAGGAGCCGCGCTCCTGTGGACGGGGAGGCCCATTCGGACCCTGTGCACGAAGGGCGGCGGAGCGTGGCAGAATGTCCCCGGATCGCCCGGTCGCGTCGTTGACGCTTGACACGGGCCTTCCTCATGCGAAGGGAGCCGCGTGGCTGCATCGAAGAAGGCCGCACCCGCGAAGGGCGCCTCGGCCGAGACCACGGGCACGCCGGCCGCTGCCAAGAAGGCGGCACCGGCAGCGAAGACGGCTGCTGCGAAGAAGGCTGCGCCGGCGAAGTCGGCCGCCGGCGCGGACGCGTCGGGCGCCGTCAAGAAGGCCGCACCGGCGAAGGCGGCGAAGGCCGCTGCCACCGAGGCGAAGACGCCGAAGGCCAAGCCTGCGCCACGCGTGCTCGAGATCGCCGACGACGTGCCCGTGCAGGAGAAGTCGCGTCGCCGCAACAGCGCAGCGGCCCCGGCGTCCGCACCCGACATGCCTGCTGCGCCTGAGGCGCCGAAGCGCCGCCGTGCTGCCGCGGCGGTGGAGGAGGACGGCGTCGAGTCCGAAGAGGTGCTCGAGGAAGTCCTCGAGGAGGAGGTGCTCGAGGAGGAGATCGACCTCGAGGCCGCCGGTGCGCTCGAGACCGAGCTCGAGGCGGAACTCGCCGAGGACCTCGCCGAGGTGCGCGAGGAGGAGGAGGCCGCTCCCGCAGAGCCCGCGGAGGACGAGGGCTTCGTCATCTCCGACGTCGATGACACCGATGAGCCGGTGCAGACGGTGCACCAGGCCGGTGCCACCGCGGATCCCGTGAAGGACTACCTGAAGCAGATCGGCAAGGTCGCGCTGCTCAACGCCGAGCTCGAGGTCGAGCTCGCCAAGCAGGTCGAGGCCGGGCTCTTCGCCGAGGAGCTGCGCGACACCGCGATGCAGCCCGTGGCCGGCACGAAGAAGAAGCTCGTGTGCGACATCTGCGGACTGCCGCCGATGACCTCCTACGTCGTGGTGCAGAGCACGGGCTATGACGACCTCACCACGTGTGACCGATGCCTCGGCAAGGTCATCAACACGGGACGGCGCGCCAAGGACCATCTGCTCGAGGCCAACCTGCGCCTTGTCGTGTCGCTGGCCAAGCGCTACACGGGTCGCGGCATGCTCTTCCTCGACCTCATCCAGGAGGGCAACCTCGGCCTCATCCGTGCCGTCGAGAAGTTCGACTACACCAAGGGCTACAAGTTCTCCACGTACGCAACCTGGTGGATCCGCCAGGCCATCACCCGTGCCATGGCCGACCAGGCGCGCACCATCCGCATCCCGGTGCACATGGTCGAGGTCATCAACAAGCTGGCGCGTGTGCAGCGGCAGATGCTGCAGGACCTCGGTCGTGAGCCAACACCGGAGGAGCTCGCCCGCGAGCTCGACATGACGCCCGAGAAGGTCGTCGAGGTGCAGAAGTACGGACGCGAGCCGATCTCGCTGCACACGCCGCTCGGCGAGGAGGGCGACAGCGAGTTCGGCGACCTCATCGAGGACTCCGAGGCGATCGTGCCGTCCGATGCCGTCTCGTTCACGCTGCTGCAGGAGCAGCTTGAGGGCGTCCTCGACACGCTCTCGGAGCGCGAGGCCGGGGTCGTGCGCATGCGCTTCGGGCTCACCGACGGGCAGCCGAAGACGCTCGACGAGATCGGCAAGGTCTACGGCGTGACCCGCGAGCGCATCCGCCAGATCGAGAGCAAGACGATGGCGAAGTTGCGCCACCCGTCCCGCTCCCAGGTCCTCCGCGACTACCTCGACTGAGTTTTCGGTGGAAACCGTTGGGATTCAACGGTTTCCGGTCTGACACGCCGAAGCATAGCGCTCCTAGTCAAGATATCGGGCGTATGCTGCAGGCGTGGCGAACACCGAATCACCCAGCACCGAGACGCTGCGCGCCCTCGCGGAGTCGTGGCTCATCGGGCTGCGCGCCGAACGCAAGAGCCCGCAGACGCTGAAGTCCTACGCCGACGGCGTGGCCTCGTTCCTCGACTGGCTCGAGCAGCATCCGGGCACCGGCTTCGACCGGCACGCCCTCGCCCGATGGCTTGGCAGCCTGGAGGACCGCGGCAACGCCCCGGCGACCATGCGTGTGCGCCAACTCGCCGTGCGCCGCTTCAGCTCGTGGCTCGTCGACGAGGATGAACTCAACGTCGACCCCATGCGCGACGTCAAGCCCGTGAAACTCGACCAGCCGGTGATCCAGCCGCTCACCGACGCGCAACTCAAGGCGCTGTTGGCGACCAAGACCGGCCGAAAGTTCGCCGACGTCCGCGACGAGGCCATATTGCGGCTCATGGTGGAGACCGGGATGCGCGCTGGCGAAGTCGTCGCCCTCACCGTCACCGACGTCGACAAGGGCGCGGGCACCGTCCTCGTGCGCCGCGGTAAGGGCGGCAAGGGCCGCATCGTGCCCATCAGCGCGCCCACGTTGCGTGCCATCGACCGATGGGAACGCACCCGCCGCACGCACCTGCTCGCCGGGACGCAGGCGTTGTGGCTGGGGGAGCGTGGCAAGGGCTTCACCTATGACGGGCTCCACAAGAGCCTCAGGATGCGTGCCGAGGCTGCTGGGATCGAAGGCTTCCACCCGCACCTGCTCCGCCACACCGCAGCGCACCGCTGGCTTGCCGCAGGCGGCTCCGAGGGTGGTCTCATGGCGGTGGCCGGATGGACGCGGCCGGACATGCTGCTGCGCTACACCCGCGCCAAGGCCAACGAACGGGCCATCAGCGAGGCCCGCAACCTCGGGCTCGGTGATGACCTGTGAGCCGCATGGACCCCAAGGGACTCCTCGCCGCCATCGCCAAGCGCGGCGTGCAGGAGCGCGACCAACTGCGCCTCCTGCGCGTGCGCTGCACCTGTGGTACCACCATCCTCGAAGCCTTCAGCGTCAACATCCCCGGCAGCGTCGAAGTGCCGCGTCCGAACACGGGGCCGGGCCATCCCGGGGCGGCTCATGTCGAGCAGGTGCTCATCGCGACGAGCCAACGCAAGGCACGAAGCAGCGCCGCCCTGCGCGCCGCCACAGTCGCCGTAGGCGCCGACCTGCCGGCCGACCATCGCCCACGAACCGCGCAATGGATCGACGAGGAGCCCGTCGGCTTCACGCCGTCGTGCTGTGTCACAGGCACGCTCATCGCCACCGCGGTCGTCGCAGACTGGATCGCCAGCGGTCGGCGAACCATCACCGCAACACCGAACGGCGCCGGCTGGACGTTCGACACGCCCACCGCGTAGCACCCCCACGCGATCGCTGCGCTGTGCTACCTTTGCAGCACCGCGCGGCGTGAGTCGCGAAATCTGAACCTTGGGTGCGGTCCTAGGTAAGCCCGAAGAGGGCTACCAACCATTGGACCCCCAAATGGCCGACGAACCCACTGATCGTTCCCTCATCGCCAGCATCGCCGCCAACGAACGTTGGAGCCGCTGCACCGACCGCACCGCCGCCACCGAGAAGGCCCGCAGGGCCGCTCTGGCGCGCTTTGAAGCCCTCGTCGATCCCGAGGGCATCCTCACCCCCCAGGAACGCGCCAAGCGCGCTGAAAACGCCCGCCGTGCCCACTTCCAGCGCATGGCCCTCGCCTCAGCGAAGGCCCGACGTGGGGAGGGTGCAGCATGACCGTCATACAAAGCGACCGCCCCGAATCCGTAGGGATCCGAGGCGACGCCGAGGCAGCGCTCACGATAACGGTCACCCCCGACCACGCACCAAGATTCCTTAGCACCATCTGGGTCGTGAGGTTCCGTCTCCTGCCAGATCTGCGATGGCGTGCCCGGTATTACTCGACCCGGGAAGGCGCCTATCAGTGCGCCCGCTACGAGGCCGCGCGGCTGCGGGATGTCGTCGTCGTCGACCAACTGGAGATCGCCGACGTGATTCGGGACGAGGTGCGGCCATGAGTTACGCACGACTGCCCGACGAACTCCTTGAGTCGATGGAGGCCATGCGCCTGTCCCGGTCGGCCCGGCTGCTGTATTTGGAGGGCTTGAGTTTCTGCTCCCGGCAACTCACCGACGGCGTCATCGACGTGCGGCTCGCCCGCATCAGCGACGACGACGATGTCGACGCCCGCGCCCTCGAGCTCGTCCTCGCTGGCCTGTGGGAGCCGCTACCGAACGGCTTCCGCGTCGTCGACTACCTGACCCATCAGGACAGCCGCGACCGCGTGGAGTACGAGCGCGCACGGTTGCGACGGAACAAGGAACGCAATCGCCGACACAAGGCAGGGGATCACTCGCAATGCACCCGTGGTCGTTACTGCCCCGCCGGGGCTGTCGATCCTGACGTCAATCCGGTCGTGTCATCGGAGACAGCATCGGTGACGACATCGGAGACAGGACCGGGGGTGTCTCCACGTCCACACCACACCTCACCACACCGTGGTGAAGGTGAAGGTGAAGGGGAAGCAGACGGCGACCCAGACGCCCCGGATGGGGGCGCCTGTGACGCCTTCGAGGACGACGGCAGCGCGCTGAATGCGCGGCTGCGCATCTGCCGCACTTGCGGACACTTCGAGTCCCGCCATCAGGCAGTGACCCGATGACCGCGAAAGACGACAAGGTCCGCGAAGCCGCACGGCTCGCGGCGCTCATGGCGCCGACGCCCGTGCATCGTCACCGCTTCGCCAAGGAGACCATCGACGCACATAACGACGTGTGCGCCGTCTGCGGCCTTCCGGCCCGCAACCGCGTCCACTACCTGCCCAGCGGCTATGTCCCGCCTGCCGTCGAT
>JAKALQ010000087.1 GCA_021824095.1 Actinomycetes bacterium | reverse complement strand
ACGTGGAGCGTGCGCACCCCCAGTTGCTGCAGCGCCACGGCCGCGGAGCGCGCGGTGGCACCGGTGCCGAGCACGCACGCCTCCTCCCCCGGTTCGCGTCCGGCTGCACGCAGTGCCTCGACGAAGCCCACGACATCGGTGTTGTACCCGGCCAGGGCATCACCGAACACGAGCGTGTTCACCGCACCCGTGGCGCGTGCGGCGGCGTCCAGCGTGGTAGCCGTCGCATGGGCGATCTCCTTGAGCGGCATCGTGAGCGAGAGCCCACGGAACTCCCCGACATGCGATGCGAGGAAGGCCGGGAAGGACGCCACGTCGACGTCATGGCGCTCATAGGTCCAGTTGAGGCCGAGCATGCGGTACGCGGCGCTGTGCAAGAGCGGTGAGCGACTGTGTGCGATCGGCGATCCGAGGACCGCGGCCTTCGGCATCAGTGGCCCGCCAGGTACTTGGCCTTGAGGGCGAGGAACTGCTGGTACGTCGAGGCGAACTCCGTGACCTTGTGCACGGGGTCCGTGGTGACGAAGTACAGCCAGTCGCCGATGGCGGGTGACAGGGCTGCCTCGATCGCGGCGCTGCCGGGGTTGTCGATCGGTGTCGGCGGCAGGCCGGGGTGGAGGTAGGTGTTGAAGGGCGTGTCCTGGTTCAGCTGCCCCTGCGAGAGGTTGAGGTCACTCGTGCCGAGCCCGTAGTTCACGGTGCTGTCGAGCTGCAGCGGCATGGTGCGTGCCAGTCGGTTCAACACGACGCGCGCCACCTTGGCGAAGTCCGCTGGCGCCGACTCCTGCTCGAGCAGCGACGCGATGACGAGCACGTCATGCACCGACAGGTGCTCGGCGCGGGCACGCCGCTCGAGTTCGAGGTCGGCAGCCGCCTGCTGGAAGCGCGCCACCATCATGGCCGCCACCTGCGCCGGCGTGGTGCCGCGCTTCACCTCGTACGTCGCCGGGAAGAGGTAGCCCTCAGGGCCGCCCGTCGCACTCGGTGGCAGTGGCGTCGCCTCGAATGCCGCGCGCACATCGGACGCCGGCACGCCGAGTGCCGCGGCGACGATGGCGTACACGCGCACCGCTCGCACCCCCTCGGGGATCACGATGCGCAGGTCATCACGGCTCGCGGGATCCAGCAGCAGGGTGATGGCCGTGTTGGCCGGGATGTGCGTGGGCAGCAGGTAGTCGCCGGGTGCGATCGAGCGCGACTGGGGGTTGGCGTCGGTGGCCTGCACGAAGGCATCGACGCTTGCCACCACACCATCAGCAGCGAGGGTGCTGCCGATCGTGCGCAGGGTGTCGCCCGCGTTCACCGTGACCCGCGTGCGGCTGCCGGCAGTACCCGCCGGGAAGTCCGCAGGGCCGGCGAGCAGCCGCAGCAGCCCGACGCCGATGAGGCCGAGTACCACGACGATGCCGAGCAGTGGCTGCCAGAGTGGGCGATGGCGCGGTGCAGGGTCCTGCATGCGGAAGCCGAAGGTGCTCACGGGTCACTCTCGCAGGGTCGTCACAGCGTCGTGCCGGCGGGCTCGCCGGTCCGTCGTTCGGTTTCCAGGGCGAACTCGAGGATGGCCACCGCTGCCGCGGCATCGATGACTGCGCGGGCCGTGCGGGTGGACCGTCCGGCCTCACGCAGGGCCCGCATCGACGACGCGGTGCTGAGGCGTTCGTCGACGAGCCGGATCGTGAGGGCCGGGATGCGCGCCTGCAGGGCCTCGGCCTGTGCCCGCACATTCGCCACCGCGAGCTCGTCCGTCCCTCGCAACGTCACCGGCTTGCCGATGACGAGCTCGATCGGCGCATAGGCATCGACGAGCGCAGCCACGGCGTCCATCCATGCAGGATCGCCCGCATCAAGCGTGGACTCGGGCACCGCCAGGATGCCGTCGCGGTCGCATCGGGCGACGCCGATGCGCCGGGCACCGATGTCGAGCGCGAGTCGCACGCCGCTGCGCATCGGCTACCGGGAGATCGCGCGATCGAGCTCGAGCATGGCCGCCGGGATCGCGGTGGCATCGGTGCCGCCGCCCTGGGCCATGTCCGGCTTGCCGCCACCCTTGCCGCCGATGACCGGGGCGATGCCCTGCAGCAGCGCACCGGCCGCATGGCCGGCTGCGATGGCGGCGGCATTGCTTGCCACGATCACGGACACCTTGTCGGCATCGGTGGTGAAGCCAATGACGACGCCCGCGTGGGCCTCGGGGATCTGGCCTCGCAGGTCGAGCACGATGCCACGCAGATCCTGAGCAGGCGTGCCCTCCGGCAGGATGACGCGCTTCACGACGACCCCGTCGACGTCATCGGTGCGCACGAGCTCCGCGAGCTGCGCACGCAGGGCTGCGGCACGCACGCGCTCGAGCTCACGCTCAACGTCGCGCATGCGCGCGAGCATCGCGTCGATGCGCTCGGGCAGTTCGTCCGGTCGCACCTTCACCATGTCGGCAAGCTGGTGCACAAGCAGGTGCTCACGGGCGAGGAAGCGGTAGGCATCGGAGCCGACGAGCGCCTCGACACGGCGCACCCCAGCACCGATCGACCCCTCCGACAGGAACTTCACCACGCCGAGGTTGCCGGAGTTGCGGGTGTGCGTGCCGCCGCAGAGCTCACGGGTCCAGTCGCCGACGGAGACGACACGCACGGTGTCGCCGTACTTCTCGCCGAACAGCGCCATGGCACCGAGCTTGCGGGCCGCCTCCTGCGACATGTACTCGGCAGTGACGGGGAGGTTGTCGAGCAGCAGGGTATTCACCCGATCCTCGACGTCACGCATCACCGAGTCGGGGACGGCGTTCGGCGACGGGAAGTCGAAGCGCAGACGACCCGGCGAGTTCTCCGAACCCATCTGTGTGGCCGTCTCACCGAGGATCTCGCGGAAGGCCTTGTGGATCATGTGCGTCGCCGTGTGCGCGCGGGAGATGGCGTTGCGTCGCTCCAGATCGACGCGCCCGATGGCCGACTCCCCCACGACCACCTCGCCGTCGACGACGGTGGCGCGGTGCACGAACATGCCGGGCACCGGCGACTGCACATCGAAGACGTCGATGCGAGCGCCACCCGCGACATCGATGAAGCCATGGTCGCCCAGCTGGCCACCGGACTCGGCGTAGAAGGGCGTGCGCGGCATGATGATCTCGACGGTGTCGCCGACGGTGGCACTGCGCACTGCGGTGCCGTCGATGACGATGCCGCCGATGGAGGACTCGGTGACGACCTCGTCATACCCGGTGAACACGGTGGTGCCGATGCGCTCCATGACGTCGCGGTAGACCGTGGGCGACGTGAGCCCGGCCTTGCGCGCCTTCGCGTCCGCCTTCGCGCGGTCGCGCTGCTCCTTCATGAGCCGACGGAAGCCCTCCTCATCGACGTGCACGCCATGCTCGGCGGCCATCTCGAGTGTGAGGTCGAACGGGAATCCGTAGGTGTCATGGAGCTGGAAGGTGGATGCGCCGCTGAGGGTCGGCGTGCCCGCAGTGGCCGCCTTGGCGTCCGCCACCGCGAGGTCGAAGATCTGCGTGCCCTGGCGCAGGGTCGCGGTGAAGGCCGCCTCCTCCGCCTCCGACACCGAGCGCACGCGGGTGTGCGCGTCACGAAGCTCGGGGTACTGCGGGCTCATGGAGTCGATCGACGCATCGATGAGTTCGCCCATCGAGGGATCCATGCAGCCGAGGATCCGCATGTTGCGCACCACGCGGCGCATGATGCGGCGCAGCACGTAGCCGCGCCCCTCGTTCGACGGCAGCACGCCGTCGGCGATGAGGAAGGCGCAGGTGCGTGCGTGGTCAGCGATGACGCGCAGGCGCACGTCGGAGCGCTCGTCGGCGCCATAGCGCACACCGGTGAGTGCCGATGCCCGGTCGAGGATGATGCGCGTGGTGTCGATCTCGTAGATGTTGTCGACACCCTGCAGCAGCGCCGCCATGCGCTCGAGGCCCATGCCGGTGTCGATGTTCTTCTTCGGCAGGCTGCCCGCGATGTCGAAGTCCTCCTTCGACCGCACGACCGACAGCTCGTCCTGCATGAACACGAGGTTCCAGACCTCGAGGTAGCGGTCCTCGTCGGCCTCCGGCCCACCATCGCGGCCGTACTCGGAGCCGCGGTCGAAGTAGATCTCGGAGCACGGGCCGCCGGGGCCGGGCACGCCCATGGACCAGTAGTTGTCCTTGAAGCCGCGGCTCTGGATGCGCTCGCGCGGCACACCCGTCTGCAGCCAGATGTCGATGGCCTCCTGGTCGTCACCGAGCACGGTGACCCACAGCCGAGACGGGTCGAAGCCGAAGCCACCGTCGGCCTGTGAGCCGGTGAGCAGCTCCCAGGCGAAGGGGATGGCACCGGACTTGAAGTAGTCACCGAAGGAGAAGTTGCCGCACATCTGGAAGAACGACGCGTGCCGCGTCGTCTTGCCGACCTCGTCGATGTCGAGGGTGCGCACGCACTTCTGCACGCTCGTGGCCCGCGGGTAGGGCGGCACTGCCTCACCGAGGAAGTAGGGCTTGAACGGCACCATGCCAGCGTTGACGAACAGCAGCGTGGGGTCGTCCAGCAGCAGGGACGCCGACGGGACGACCGTGTGGCCGTTGCGCTCGAAGTACGCGAGGAAGCGGCGGCGGATCTCGGCGGATTCCATCAGACCCCATTCGACGGGCGCACGGTGCGGATGACACCGCGCACGAGTGGTGTGGCGAAGCGGATGACACGGTCGACCTCACCGATGGGGTCGCGCTTCACGGCGGTCCATTGGGCGCGGCCGCGGCGCTGCAACTGCACGCCGGCATAGACGCCGAGCCCGAACCAGAACATCCGCTTCATACCGCGCTCCCTCGTGCGATCCGCACGTCATCCGAGAACGCAAGCCTACCGGCGCGCTGCCCGGGCCGTGGGCGCGTCAGGCCTCGGGCGTCCGCAGCACACCGCGCAGGTGCTCGAGCACCGCGCGCAGTCGCGCCTCAGCGCCGTGGTCGCCCGGGCGGTAGTACTCGGGCAGGGTGCGTCCGACCGGCCCGTACTGCTGGGGGACGACGCCAGCCGGCTCATCGTGGGGGTAGCGGTACCCCTCGACCGCCTCGCGCTTGCCGAAGGTGGAGTTGCGCAGGTGCGGTGGCACCGCGCCGGTGCGCCCAGCGCGGATGTCGGCGATCGCCGCATCCACGGCGAGGTAGGCGGCGTTGCTCTTGGGCGCCAGGGCACAGTGCACCGTGGCCTCGGCAAGCACGATGCGCGCCTCCGGCATGCCGATCTGGGCCACGGCATGCATGGCTGCCACCGCCGTCTGCAGGGCGCTCGGGTCGGCGAGGCCGACGTCCTCCGCCGCGAGGATGACGAGCCGACGGGCGATGAAGCGCGGGTCCTCCCCCGCCACGATCATCTTCGCCAGCCAGTGCAGTGCGGCATCAACGTCGGAGCCTCGCACGCTCTTGATGAAGGCCGAGATGGTGTCGTAGTGCTCGTCGCCATCGTGGTCGTAGCGCACGAAGGCCTGCTGCACGGCCTCCTCCACGGCGGTCACCGTGACGGGATCCGAGCCGCTGGAGCCGGCAGCGGCCTCGAGGGTCGTGAGCGCACGTCTCGCATCGCCGAGCGAGAGGCGCACGATCGCGTCGATGGCCTCGGGCAGCACGGTGACGAGGCCGCCGAGTCCCTGCGGTGCCACGACTGCCCGTTCCACGAGGAGGCGGAGGTCGTCCTCGTCGAGGGCGTGCAGCTGCAGCACGACACAGCGCGAGAGCAGGGGCGCGTTCACGGAGAAGCCGGGGTTCTCGGTCGTCGCCGCGATGAGGGTGACCCAGCCGTTCTCGACGGCGGGCAGCAGCGCGTCCTGCTGCGTCTTGTTGAAGCGGTGCACCTCATCGACGAACAGCACCGTGCCGCGGCCGTACACCTCGCGTTCGGTGCGCGCCCGTTCCACCACCTCGCGCACATCGCGCACGCCGGCAGTGATGGCCGACAACTCGACGAAGCGCCTGCCGGACACCTGCGCCGCGAGCGTGGCGATGGTCGTCTTGCCGCTGCCGGGCGGACCCCACAGCACCACCGACACCTCGCTCGTGCCATCGAGCAGACGACGTAGCGGCAACCCGGCACGCATGAGGTGGGACTGGCCGACGAGCTCGTCAGCGCTGCGTGGACGCATGCGCACGGCCAGGGGGGCGGTGGTCCCCTGCGCGGAGAAGAGGCTCTCGGTCATGCCCCGACGTCGACCGTGGGCACGGGCAGCGCAGGCAGTCGCGGCGGCCGCTCATGCCGCACGCGATGGGCCTCGACGGCGGCCTGGTGGTAGTCCTCGAGCGCCTGTGCGAACACGGGTGACGCGTAGCCACGGCCATCCACCACGGGGCCGAGTCGTCCCTCGATGACGGCCGCGATGTCGTCGCCGGAGATGGTCGAGTGCGTCTCCAGCGCGTGTGTCACCTTGAGCACGTCGAGCCGGTGGTCGGCGAGGAGGGTGTGGGTGCGGTCGTAGAGCTCACCGAGACGGCGCTCCACCTCCTCGGCAACGGCACCCTCCCAGGACAGGCCCTGCACGAGCGGGATGCCATTGCCCATGAGTCCGGAGTTCTGCAGCACGGCCGGGTTGTAGGCGCGCAGATTGGCGCCCATCGCATGCGAGAGCAGTGAGCGCGTGATGATCGCGGTGGCCTGCGCCATGTCGCCGCCCACGCCCTGCGTGTGGTCACCTTCGTAGAAGAGCCGCTCCCCCACGAGCGACGCGAGGAAGGTCATGACGTCGATCTCGACCTCGCTGCGCCACTGCACGAAGCGATCCTCGAGCGGGATGGGC
>JAKALQ010000086.1 GCA_021824095.1 Actinomycetes bacterium | reverse complement strand
GATCGCGGTGACGGGGCCGCGTTGCTGCCGGGGCTCGTGCTGGGGGACACCAGTGCCCAGTCCCCTCGACTCGTCGACGACCTCCGGGACGCGGGCCTGTCGCACCTCACTGCCGTCTCCGGTGCGAACGTGGCCATCGTGGTGGGGGCGTTGGCCTGGCTGCTCGGACGCACGCGGGTACGCGCCCGCCACCGTGCCGCCCTGCTCCTCGCGACCGTCGTGGCCTTCACCGTGGTCGTCCAGCCCCAGCCGAGCGTCATGCGGGCGGCCGTCATGGCCGGCATCGGCATCGTGGCCGCGGCAACCGGTCGCGCGAGGGCGTCGGCGGCCGTGCTGTGGCTGTCCGTCGTCCTGCTGCTCATCGCGGATCCCTTCCTCGCCTGGCAGTACGGATTCGCGCTGTCGGTCGCCGCCACGGCCGGCCTCATCGTGTTGCGCCCTTGGTTGCTGCCGTGGATGCCGAAGGGGTGGCTGGGGGAGGCGCTCGTGCTCACGGTGAGCGCCCAGCTCGCCACCGCCCCCATCCTCGTCGCGATGGGACGGCCGCCGACGCTGGCGAGTGTGCCGGCGAACCTGCTGTGCGAGCCGCTCGTGGCCCCCGCCACGGTGCTGGGCTTCCTTGCCGCGCTGCTCGCCCTCCTCGCCCTGCTGCCCCTGCCGCTGTTGCCGGGCATCCTCGGCGGCCTCGCGCACGTGGTGGCCATGCCCGCCATCTGGATCGCGGCCGCCATCGCACGCGTCGCGGCGATCGCCGCCGGTTCGGGGTTGGCGGCGGCACCCGTGCGCACGCCACTCGCCATGGTGCTCGTCGCTGCGGCCACCCTCGCCCTGCTCCGACTGGGCGTGCGTCCGCGACACCTCGCGATCCTCGTCGTCGCCTACGCGATCTTCGCCGCCTGCATGCCCGCACCCCTGCGCGGCTGGCCCGCGACCGACTGGTGGTATGCGATGTGCGATGTGGGCCAGGGCGACGCCACCGTGGTGCGCCTCTCGACTGGCGGTGCACTCGTCATCGATGCCGGGCCCGATGCGCGGGCGGTGCGCGCCTGCCTGCGCACGCTTGGGGTGCGCCACGTGGAGGCGCTCTTCATCACGCACTTCCATGCCGACCATGTCGAGGGGGTCGCGGGCGTCGTCGCCCAGGCGTCGGTGGCCCGCGTGTTCACCACCCCGGTGCATGCGCCGTCCATCGAATGGCGGCGCAGCACGGCAGCCCTGCCGGTGGCACCCGTCGACGTGCAAGCGGGGGCAGTGCTCGACTTCGGGGACACGCAGGTGCGGGTGCTGTGGCCCGTGCCGGGCGCTGTCGACGGCACACCGAACAATGGCAGCCTGGTGCTCGACATCAACCGCAGTGGCACCCACCTGCTTGTCACAGGGGACGTCGATCCGGCTGCCCAGGCGCAGGTGGTGCCGTGGCTCACGCCCGCCGACATCCTCAAGGTGCCGCACCACGCGTCCGCCTATCAGGATGCGGCCTTCCTGCAGGCGGCTGCTCCGACCGTCGCGCTCGTCTCCGTGGGGGAGGGCAACCCGTACGGCCACCCTGCCGCAGGCACCATCGACACGCTGCGCGCACGCGGGGTGCGGGTGTGGCGCACCGATCGTGACGGGGCACTCACCGTGTCGGTGCGCGACGGGCACCTCATCGTCACGGCACTGTCGGGGTGACGTGGCAGGCTACGGCGCATGCAGTCGTACCTCGTGACGGGCGCCGAGACCTTCCTCGCCGAGCGTGCCTGCCAGCGCATCGTGCGTGAGGCGCGGGCCGCCGAGGCCGGGACGGAGCGCTACGACATCGTCGCATCGACCGACGGGGCCGCCTCCGAACTGCTGCAGGCATGCGGCCCGACCCTCTTCGGCGACGGTGCGGTGGTGCTCCTCGACGGCATCGAGGACGCCGGCGAGGACGTGCAGCGCGTCGTGCTCCAGGTGCTCGCCGAGGACCCCGACCAGGTCACCCTCGTGCTCGTCCACGGGGGCGGCGTGAAGGCGCGTGGGTTCGTCGACAAGTGCCGCAAGGCCGTCGGCACGGTGGTGGCAGTCGAGCGACCCAAGGGCCGTGCCGTCGACGACTTCATCGCCGGTGAGTTCGCCATGCATCGCCGCAAGGCCACCTCCGCGGCCATGACGGCCCTGCGCAGCGCCATCGGTGACGACGCCCGCGCGCTCGCGGCTGCCGTGAGTCAGCTCGCATCCGATGTCGATGCCGACCCCATCGACGCGGCGGACGTCGCGCAGTACCACGAGGGAGTCGCTGGGGCGTCGGCCTGGACCATCAGCGATGCCGTGTGGGAGGGGCGAGCGGTTCCCGCACTCATCGCGCTGCGGTGGGCGCTCGATGCGGATCCCGGGTTCGGGCCGGCAGTCGTCGCCTCGGCGGCGGGCGCCCTGCGCTCGCTCGTGCGCCTCGCCGGTGCGCCACCGGGCATGGCTGATGCCGACCTGGCGCGGGAGATCGGCGCGCAGCCGTGGAAGATCCGCACGCTGCGCGACCAGTTGCGCCGGTGGAAGCCCGCCGCGCTTGCGGACGCGGCGGTGCTCCTCGCTGCGCTCGACGCGCAGATGAAGGGTGGGGATGGCGTGGGACTTGACCCCGTGCAGAAGCAGGTGGTGCTTGAGACCACGCTGCTGCGCATCGCCAGATCACGCTGACGGGTGCATGGATTTCGTCGGGAAACCTCGGAATGCGAGGTTTCCCCTACAGGCCCGGGGCCTGTGAGGAGAAGGTCCCGAGCGCCTGTGTGCTTTCTCACCGACGTTCGGCGCGTGTACGAAGTTGTTCATCGGCGCGTCTAATTATGCTGACGGCATGAAACGACGCACTTTCGACCTCCTCCTCTCTGTCACGGGCTTCGTGCTCGCCGGCATCCTGCTTGCCGCAGGTGGACTGCTCACGTGGGGCGCCGGCTTCGCCACGAACACCGTCCACGACCAGCTCGTCGCCCAGAAGATCTCCTTCGGGCCCGCTGCGAGCTTCGAGACTCCCTGCCTCAAGCCCATCGCCTCGTACGCCGGCCAGACGGTCGACAACGCGAACGCGGCCAAGGCCTACTCCGACATGATCCACTGCCACATGCAGACCGCCTTCGCGGGCATGGGCCTCCCGCAGGACTCCACCTACTCGTCGCTCAGCACCGCGCAGCGCAGCACCGATGCTGCGTCGCCGGAGGGCAAGACGCTCGCTGCTGCCGTCGACCTCGCCTTCAAGGGTGAGAGCCTGCGCAGCATCCTGCTCACCGCCTACGCCTTCGGCACCATCGGCGCCGTGGCCTCGATCGCCTCGATCGTCGCCTACATCGTCGGCGCCCTCATGCTGGTGCTCGCGATCCTCGGCATCGGCCACGCCCGCAAGGTCAGTGACGACGTCACGCTCTGACCTGCAGACCACACCCGAAGGGGTGCCACCATCCGGTGGCACCCCTTCGTCGTCCCATCCCGTCGCGCACCAGCGAGGTCCGTGGGATGGCCCGAGCAGTGCGACAGGTCGGGCCGGCAGCCCGAGCAGTGCTTGCGGTCAGGCCGGCAGCCCGAGCAGTGCGACGAACGACACGAGCAGCGTCCACGCGATCTCGGTGAGCCCCACGCGCTTGGGGGTCCAGCCGCGTCCCGGCACCAGTGCGGCGCGAGCGAGCAGTGCGAGCGCGATGAGGGCCGCGAGCCACCAGTGCGCCACTAGTGCGGCGACACCGTAGGCGGCATGCAGCAGCAGCGATGCGCGCCGCCATGCCGCACTGCCGCGCTCGCGGATGAGCGTCTTCACGTAGACGACCGTGCCGAGGAAGTACAGGCCCACGACGGTGAGCGCCAGCAGTGCATGCGCATCAAGGCGAGGGGTGCCACCGACGAGGACGGCACCGGCACCGACGCAGGACGCGAGCAGGATGCCGACCGCGTCGTTCACCCAGGCGCGCTCATTGCGTCGCAGGATGAAGGCCACGTTCACCGCGAAGGCGACGATGGCGGCGGGGACGAGCCACAAGAGCGACGGTGCCTGTATGGCGAGCGGGAGTCCGAGGATGACGGTTGCCGCAGCGTAGGCGAGCAGTTGGCGCTGGTAGCGACCCGGGCGCCGTGACTTCACGGCCAGACCGGTGAAGAAGCTGGCGCAGTAGGCGGCCAGCCAGGCGGCCAGCAGGAGCAGGTGCCAGGGCGTGGGTCCGGCGAGCAGGGCGCCGACGAGCACGGGCGTGATGAGCATGGCCCAGGCGCCGTGCTGGTTGGGGATCCAGGCGCGCGTCACGGTGCCCACGATCGCCTCCATATCCTCAAGTGAGTGCCTTGAGAATATCGTGGTGGACGTCAATCGAGGACGTGCACGTCCTGCAGCGACCGCACGAGGGCCTTGCGGGCGCCTGCCCACATGGTGTGCAGCGCGCAGGGATCAGCGGCGTCGCAGAGGGCGTCCTCGAGCACGCAGCGGCCGTCGACGATGGGTCCCTCCATGGCCTCGATGAGCTCGAGGAGGGTGGCCTCCCGCAGGCCCGGGAGCATGCGGTAGCCGCCGGCCGGCCCGGTGCGCGACTCGATCCACTGGCGGGCCACGAGGGGAGTGAGCACCTGGCTGAGAAACGGGACGCTCGTGCCAACGGCCTCTGCGATCGCACTGCCCGGCACACGACCCTCATGGGCAGCGAGGAAGCGAACGGCGCGAATGGCGAGGTCCGTGCGCTTGCTCACGGTCAGTCGCATGGGCGAGAGCGTAGGGGACGCGGGTGCCCTCCTCGCAGGGGCGAAGGGCGCTCAGTCGTGGGCAGGTTCGACGCGCTGCGAGGCCGACCGTGCGGCCGGGATGAGCAGCGTGAGCAGGGCGACGAGCGCCACGATGCCACCGAAGGCGTTGATGGCGAGGCGCACGCCGTAGTGCTCGACGAACCACCCCAGCCCGAGCGAGCCGATCGGGGTGCCCCCCATGAAGACGAGCATGTAGACGCCCATGACGCGCCCCCGGAATGCGGGATCGGTCGAGCCCTGGACGAAGGCATTCGCACTCGAGAGCATGCTGAGCGCCCCGAAGCCGGCGAAGGGCAGTGCCAACGCGTAGGTCACGTAGGTCGGTGCCAGCCCGGCCAGCGCGGTGATGATGCCGAACCCGATGACCAGCCACTGCACCATGCGCACGTCCGGCGAACGCCGTCGCTGGGCGACCGCGAGCGCACCGGTGATCGACCCGATGGCCATGACCGAGCCCAGGGTGCCGAAGGAGTCGGCGCGCACGTGGAAGACGTCGGTGCTCATGAGGGCCATGAACATCTGGTAGTTGAGGCCGAAGGTGCCGGCGAATCCCACGAGCACCAGCACGACGATGATGTCCTTGCGTCCGCGCAGGTAGCGCAGTCCGGCGCGCACGCCGTTGTCGGCCGACTTGTGTGCGTGCGATTCGGCCATGAAGTACTCGCTGCGTCGCATCGTGACGAGCGCGTAGATCGAGGCCGCGTACGTCACGCCGTTCACGATGAAGGACGGCCCCGTGCCGAACAGTGAGATGAGGTAGCCCGAGAGGGCCGGGCCGATGAGGCGCCCGATGTTGAAGTTGGTGGAGTTGAGGGCGATCGCGTTGGCGAGGTCGTCGCGTCCCACGAGGTCATGGACGAAGGTCTGCCAGATGGGTGCCTGGATGGCACTCGCGACCCCGAGCACGGTGGCGATGACGTAGATCCAGCCGATCGTGATGTGGCCGGTTTCCACGAGCCCACCGATGGCGAAGGCGCAGGCCGCTGCCACGCTGTTCGTTGCCACGATCCACCGCTGCTTGTCGAAGCGGTCGGCGAGGCTGCCGCCGTGGATGCTGAAGAGGATGGAGGGACCGAACTGCAGGCTCGTCACGATGCCCAGGGCTGTGGCCGAGTGCGTGAGCTGCAGGACCAACCAGTCCTGGGCCACGCGCTGGATCCATGTGCCGGTGTTCGACAGCAGGTTGCCGGCATAGAAGCGACGGTAGTTGCGATGCCGAAGGGATCGGAATGTGCCATGGTCTGCAAGCTTCTCGACGATCGACACCGATCGACCATATACCCGCTGTGTCAGGCGTGTGTTGCCACCGTGATTGCAACGGCTCCGAAGTGGGCAAGGAAGGCCGCGATGGTGAAGGAGTGGAACAGCTCGTGGAACCCGAACCAGCGCTCACTGAGACGGGGGCGCTTCAGTGCGTACACCACGGCGCCGAGCGTGTAGAGCACCCCGCCGGCGATGATGAGCCCGAGCACGAGGGCGCCGGCGTGCGCGAAGGCGGGCAGGTAGAAGATCGCCGCCCACCCGAGCGCGATGTAGATCGGCACGTACAGCCAACGCGGTGCGCCAAGCCACAGGTTGCGGAGCAGCACGCCGACGATGGCGCCTGACCACACAATGGCGAGCAGTGTGCGGGCGTCGGAGGTGGAGAGCAGCATCACGGAGAGCGGGGTGTAGGTGCCGGCGATGATGAGGAAGATGTTCGAGTGGTCGGCCCGACGCAGGGCCGCCTTCGCCGGGGGCAGCCATCGGCCGATGTGGTAGACGGCCGACGTGGTGAAGAGCGCTGCACTCGTGAGCATGAAGATGGCCGTCGAGATGCGCCCTGCGAGCGTGCCGCTCAGGATGACGAGCGTGAGCCCGCCGAGCAGTGCCACGGGAGCCGTGATGAGGTGGAGCACGCCGCGAAGGCGTGGTCGGGGGAGCGCCGCCAGGGCGCGGGCGTCGAGGGTCGTCATGCCGCCTCCGGGAGAACCTACGTCTCCGTAGGTTACGGACTCGTAGGTTGCGGGTCAAGCATCGTCGAGGGCGGCATGTTCGGCGCACGTGACGGCCCCTCGGCCGCGGGTGGTCGGCCTCAGGCGCGGGGCCGTCGAGGGGGGTGCGAGGATTGCATCCTCTGGAGGAACCATGACTGCCCTGTCACCGAATGTGCCCACTCGCAACC
>JAKALQ010000085.1 GCA_021824095.1 Actinomycetes bacterium | reverse complement strand
GCGGTCGCCGATGTGCGTCGCGCCAAGGCCCTCGAGGTGGTGCTGAAGTCGGCGCAGGTCGTCGACTCCAAGGGCAACGTCGTCGATCTCGACGCCCTCGACGAGGACATGGCAGCCCTCGCCTGATCCCGATCGGGGCACTCGGCCGGGTGCCCCGCCGGACGGCCCCTGACGGCGGCCCGCAGTGCGCGGGTGGACGTCAGGGGCCGTCGGCTTTGTGGCGACGTGCGCCCATACGTGGCGATTGCTGCCTCGGCGGCGGTCGAGGGGGCGACACGCCGTGGATGCAAGGGAGCCTGAATCGACGGGGTGACGGCGCACCAGCCCGCCCCGCTGACGGCGCCGCAGCCCGCCCCGCTCGGCCGCCGAAGTGACGGCCCCGGCCCGCCCCGCTCGGCCGCCGACGCACGATGCGGGCCTGCGGGGTTTCGCCGACGGCAGAACCGTCCGGGCTTCCCGTGGTCGTCCGTGGAATGAAGCGCTCACCGGCCGTCGTTAGGGTTGCTGTATGCCACCGTTCCCGGTGGCCGACGAGAGGACATCCGATGTTCGACCCGAACCTGCGCGGCCCCCAGGGCATGTCCACGTTCGCCGATGCCGTCGATGAGCGCCTGCTCCGCGAGCGCATCATCTGGCTGGAGGGCGAGGTGCGCGACGACAACTCCAACCGCATCGTGAAGCAGTTGCAGGTGCTCTCCGCAGAGGACCCGGAGCGCGACATCACGATGTACATCAACTCGCCGGGTGGCTCCGTGAGCGCCGGCATGGCCATCTACGACGCCATGATGCTCATCCCCAACGACGTTGCCACGGTGGCCATGGGCCTCGCCGCGTCGATGGGGCAGTTCCTGCTCTGCGCCGGTGCCAAGGGCAAGCGCTCGGCCACGCCGAACACGCGCATCATGATGCACCAGCCGCTCGGTGGCATCGGTGGCACGGCCTCTGACATCAAGATCCAGGCCGAGCAGATGATCATGCTGAAGAAGCGCCTCGCCGAGCTCATCGCCCATCACTCGGGGCAGCCGGTTGAGACCATCGAGGCCGACTCCGACCGCGACCGCTGGTTCAGCGCCGAGGATGCGCGCGCCTACGGCCTCATCGACCACGTCATCACGTCCGGGAAGTGACCATGGATCGCAATCGCATGCTCGACGCCGCCGTCCGCACCGCCGGACCCATGGCCCGCTACATTATCCCCGAGTTCCGTGAGCGCACGTCCACCGGTGAGCGCGTGCACAACCCGTACACCAAGCTGTTCGAGGAGCGCATCGTGTTCCTCGGCGTGCAGATCGATGACGCCTCGGCTGACGACATCATGGCGCAGCTGCTCACGCTCGAGTCCATGGACCCCGAGCGCGACATCTCGATCTACATCAACTCGCCCGGTGGCTCGTACACGGCGATGACGGCCATCTACGACACCATGCAGTTCGTGAAGCCCGACATCCAGACCGTCTGCCTCGGCCAGGCGGCCTCTGCGGCAGCCGTGCTGCTCGCCGCGGGCACGGCAGGCAAGCGCTTCGCCCTGCCCCACGCCCGCATCCTCATCCACCAGCCCTACACCGAGGGCGGCGGCCAGGGGTCGGACATCGAGATCCAGGCCAACGAGATCCTGCGCATGCGGTCCGAGATGGAGGGCATCTTCGCCCAGCACACCGGACGCACGCCCGAGCAGATCTCGAAGGACATCGAGCGCGACAAGATCCTCACCGCCGACATGGCGAAGGAGTACGGGATCATCGATCAGGTGATCGCAAGTCGCAAGAACGTCTGATCCCATGCACTGCGCGACGGCGGGCTCTCCTCGGAGGCCCGCCGTCGTCCGTTGCCAGACACCCCGCCGAAGCGTTACGCCATGGGCGAAACGTCCGGCCACCCGGGGTGCCGCGTCGAGCCCCGTGTGGTGGGGGGTCGTACGCTCGAGGGTATGACACGCATCGGGGAGACCGGGGACCTGCTGAAATGCTCGTTCTGCGGCAAGAGCCAGAAGCAGGTGAAGAAGCTCATCGCCGGCCCCGGCGTCTACATCTGCGACGAGTGCATCGAGCTGTGCCTCGAGATCATCGACGACGAGAAGCAGGCCGCCACGACGGCGGAGATCGACCAGCTGCCGAAGCCGCGTGAGATCTACGAGTTCCTCGACCAGTACGTCATCGGTCAGGACGCCGCGAAGAAGATCCTCTCCGTCGCCGTGCACAACCACTACAAGCGCGTGCGCTCCGGCGTCGACCACGGTGGCGTCGAGCTCGCCAAGAGCAACATCCTGCTGCTCGGCCCCACCGGTTCCGGCAAGACGCTGCTGGCGCAGACCCTTGCCCGCATGCTCAACGTGCCCTTCGCCATCGCCGACGCCACCGCGCTCACGGAGGCCGGCTACGTGGGCGAGGACGTCGAGAACATCCTGCTGAAGCTCATCCAGGCTGCCGATTACGACGTGAAGCGGGCCGAGACGGGCATCATCTACATCGACGAGATCGACAAGATCGCACGCAAGAGCGAGAACCCCTCGATCACCCGCGACGTCTCCGGCGAGGGTGTGCAGCAGGCACTGCTCAAGATCCTCGAGGGCACGGTGGCAAGCGTGCCGCCGCAGGGCGGGCGCAAGCACCCGCACCAGGAGTTCCTGCAGATCGACACCACGAACGTGCTCTTCATCGTCGGTGGAGCCTTCGCAGGGCTCGACCACGTCATTGAGGCCCGCATCGGGCGCAAGTCCATGGGCTTCACCGCGTCGATGGAGAAGGCCGAGGACACCAACCCCGGCGACATCTTCAGCAAGGTCATGCCCGAGGACCTCATGAAGTTCGGGCTCATCCCCGAGTTCATCGGACGCCTCCCGGTGTTCGCCTCCGTCACCGGCCTCGATCGCAAGGCCCTCGTTGCCGTGCTCACCGAGCCGCGCAACGCACTCGTGAAGCAGTACCAGCGCCTCTTCGCCATCGACGGGGTCGAACTCGACTTCGACAAGGGCGCCATCGAGGCCATCGCCGACCTCGCCATGCAGCGTGGCACGGGGGCCCGAGGCCTTCGCGCCATCATGGAGGAGGCGCTCCTGCAGACCATGTACGAGATCCCGAGCCGCGACGACATCGCGAAGGTCGTCGTGACGAAGGCCGTCGTGACCGAGGGCACGCTGCCGAAGCTCGTGAAGAAGCAGCCCAAGGAGAAGTCCGCCTGACGCCAGGTGCCGTGATCTGTTGTTGTGGGCCCGAAATCCGCCGGATTCGGGCCCACAACAACAGATGACGCAATGCTGCCGTGGTCGCTGCCCTGTCGGACGCCGTCCGCGACTCACGCGACACACGTGCGTCCACTCGCCCCGCATGACGGCGCGTTCGGCGTCACTGGCCACCGCCCGCATCGCGCTGCGCCATGACGGTCGCACGTAGGGCCCAAGGTCCCACATCCGGCGAGTCGCGTCGGTAGCGTCCTGATCATCCCCCGAGAGGAGTGATCCATGACGCAAACCCCCGGCCAACATGAGGACGCTCGCCTGAGCGACCTCGGCTACCGTCAGGAACTGTCCCGCGTGCTGTCGAAGTTCGACAGCTTCGCCGTCGCCTTCACCTACCTGTCCCCGATGGTCGGCATCTACTCGCTGTTCGTCCTCGGCGTGGGTGCCGGCGGACCCCGCTACGTGTGGCTCATGCCGATCCCCGTCATCGGCATGTACTTCGTCGCCATGGTGTTCGCCGAGCTCGGCAGTCACTACCCCGTGTCCGGCGCCCTGTACCAGTACTCGAAGTTCTCCGTCGGCCCGCGCTACGGCTGGTGGGTGGGCTGGTTCTACTCCGTCGCCCTGCTTGTCACCATGGCGGCCGTCGACACCGGCGTGGTGCCCTACGTGGCCACCCTGCTCAACAGCTGGTTCGGCATGAGCCTCGACCCCAGCAACCACACCACCATCCTCGTCATGACGATCGCGCTGCTGGCGGTGCAGAGCTTCCTCAACATCACCGGTGCCAAGGTGATGGGCCGCGTGGCGAGCTTCGGCGCCTACGTCGAGATGTTCGGCACCTTCGGCATCGCCATCATCCTGGCTGCTGCCGGCTTCCATCACGGCTTCGGCTTCCTCTTCACCACCCAGGGTGCCGAGACGGCGGCCACCAACCCGCTCGGCGTGGACTTCGGTGGCAACTGGTGGACGGGCGCCGCCTTCGTCGCGGTGCTGGCCCACGTCTTCATCTTCTACGGCTTCGAGTCCGCTGGTGACGTCGCCGAGGAGACCGTCGATGCCACCCGCCAGGTGCCGCGTGCCATGCGCCAGGCCCTCATCGCCGGTGCCGTCACGTCGTTCGTGCTCGTCTGCGCCCTGCTGCTCGCGACGCCCGCCGACCACGCTGGCTACATGAAGGCCACCTCCTTCGCCGGAGGCGTGCCCTACATCCTCGAGCAGTCCATCTCGTCGTCGCTGCTGCGCGACATCCTGCTGCTGGCCGTCATCTTCGCGTTCTTCTCCTGCGGATCCTCGATCCAGGGAGCAAGCGCGCGCATGCTCTTCGCCTACGCGCGCGATGGCCAGACGCCCATGTCCGGCTTCATCTCCAAGGTGTCGTCGAAGCATCGCACCCCGGTGAACGCACTGCTCGTCGGTGCCACGATCCCGGTCGTCTTCACGCTCCTCGTGAACGTGACGCCGACGCAGGACATCCACATCGGCTTCTTCACCTACCCGGCGAACGTGTCCGCGCTCACGGCCCTCGTGTCCTTCGGCGTGAGCGGCATCTACGTCGCGTTCGCACTCACGGTGCTCGGTGCGCTCATCGCGCGCCTGCGCGGGTGGAAGCCGCAGGGGCACTACCAGTTGGGACGCAAGGGGATGGCCGTGAACATCATCGCCCTCGCGTACCTCGTCATCATGTTCATCAACCTCGCGCTGCCGAGTGGCCTCACGAGCCCACGCGGTGCCCTGTTCAACCTCGACTGGGTCACCCTCGTGGTCGTCGGCCTCCTGGCCGTCGCGGGTGTGGTGGTCCGGCTGCTCGCACCCGGAACGCGCGTGCGTCGCTGACACAGAGAGGCGGGAGGGCCAGGGGTGGATACCCCTGGCCCTCCCGCCTGTCGTCGTCTATCGGTCGAGCCGTCTGCTGTTGTCACCCTGACGCCAAGTGCCGTGATCTGTTGTTGTGGGCCCGAAATCCGCCGGATTCGGGCCCACAACAACAGATCGCACGCTGCAGGCGACGCGGGTGGTGCTACTCCGCGTCAGCGAGGACGGCCTGTACGTCGAGGCGCTCGGCTCGCTCGTAGGTGATGGCGTCGATGCCGCCTGCCGCGACGAGGTCGCCCTCGACGGTGAGCAGGCGCTCGATGGTGAGGTCGGGTGCCTGCACCGTCACGCTCGCAAGCCGCGCGCGCATCGAGCGCTTGGCGTCGGACTTGGCCTTGCGCACGAAGACGAGCACGTCGGCCACGGCGTCGAACGCTGCCGCGTCCCCATCGGCGGCGATGGCGGCGACCGCAGCCGCCTCCGGCCAGGACGCACGGTGCACCGACCCGGTGCGCCACCAGCTCCAGACCTCCTCCGTGACGAAGGGGAGGAAGGGGGCGAACAGTCGCAGCAGCGTGTCGGTCGCGATCCCGAGCGCCAGCTTGGCGGATGCCGCCTCGCCCTCGCCCATGCCGCCGTACACGCGGTCCTTCACCAGCTCGAGGTAGTCATCGCAGAAGCGCCAGTAGAAGCCCTCGGTGACCTCGAGTGCGCGTGTGTAGTTGTACGCCTCGAAGGCATCGGTGGCCTGTGCGACGACGTCTGCCAACTGCGCCAGCATCGCGCGATCCAGCGCGTTCGTGACGGTGCCACCCTCGGTGACCGCGCCGAGCGTGAGCGCGAAGCGTGAGGCGTTGAGGATCTTGATCGCGAGGCGACGGCCGATCTTCATCTGGCCGACGTCGAAGGCGGTATCGGTGCCCGGGCGCCCGGAGGCGGCCCAGTAGCGCACCGCATCGGATCCATGCTCCTCGAGCAGGTGCATGGGCGTCACGACGTTGCCCTTGGACTTGCTCATCTTCTTGCGATCGGGGTCGAGGATCCAGCCCGAGATCGCCGCATGGCGCCACGGCAGGGTGCCGTTCTCGAGGTGCGCGCGCACGACGGTCGAGAACAACCAGGTGCGGATGATGTCGTGGCCCTGGGGGCGCAGGTCGAACGGGAAGACGGTGTCCCACAGGTGCTCGTCGCGCTCCCAGCCGCCGACGATCTGCGGCGTGAGCGACGACGTGGCCCAGGTGTCCATGACGTCGGGATCGCCGATGAAGCCGTGGGCCTTCCCGCGCTGGTCCTCGGTGTAGCCGGCAGGCACGTCCGACGACGGATCGACGGGCAGCTGCGACTCGTCGGGCACCATGGGAGTGCCGTAGATCGGGTTGCCCTCGTGGTCGAGCGGGTACCACACGGGCACGGGGACACCGAAGAAGCGCTGACGCGAGATCAGCCAGTCGCCCGTGAGACCCTCGACCCAGTTCACGTAGCGCGAGCGCATGTACTCGGGGTGCCACTCGAGCTGCGAGCCGCGCTGCACGAGCTCGTCGCGCAGGTCAAGGTCGCGGCCGCCGTTGCGGATGTACCACTGGCGCGTGGTGACGATCTCGAGTGGCTTGTCGCCCTTCTCGAAGAACTTCACGGGGTGCGTGATCGGTCGGATGTCGCCGACGAGGTCACCGGAGTCGCGCAGCAGTTCGGCGATGCGCTCCTTCGCGCTGTTGGCCGTCATGCCGGCAATGGCCTCGTAGGCGGCGATGCCGCGCTCGCTCGTGATCCACTCCGGGGTGTCGGCGAGGATGCGACCGTCCCAGCCGATGATCGGGCGCGTCGGCAGCTGCAGCTCACGCCACCAGGTGACGTCGGTGACGTCACCGAAGGTGCAGATCATGGCGATGCCCGAGCCCTTGTCGATGGCGGCGAGATGGTGCGCCACCA
>JAKALQ010000084.1 GCA_021824095.1 Actinomycetes bacterium | reverse complement strand
CCGACGGGCTCGAGATCGGCCGCGAGCAATGGAACTCCCCCGACACCCGCACCATCGGCATGTTCGTCAATGGCGCGGCCACCGCAATCGGGGCCGAGGACGGCGACAGCTTCCTCGTGATCCTGCACGCAGGTGCCACGAGCACGCCGTTCGTCCTCCCGGGTGCGCCCTACGCGGTGCGCTGGGAGACGGAGATCGACACGGGTGCGCCCGCCTACGCCACGCTGCACCTGCGCCACACCGCGGGCGACACCCTGCGCCTCGAGGCACGCAGCCTCGTCGTCCTGCGCGCCCTCAGCGCCTGACGACGGTGCACAGTGCGGCGGGCAGGCACCCGCCGCGGGCCACCGTCCCGGCCGCACCGGCCCCTCGCCGACGGGGTTCCGGTTTCTGATGCATGCGCGGTATTCGTACCGCGCATGCATCAGCAACCGAAACCCTGTCACGCGGTGACCGCCATGGCGTCACGGTCGCTGGGGGACGGACATGGGTCGACCGGCCCGCGGGTGGACCACGGAACGCCCATGCCCGGCGACGGGCGTCGGTCAGCCGGCGAGTGCCTGCAGCCCGAGCTCCGCGTACGACAGCAGCCCGTCGTGCCGCGGCACCACGCGCACCGTGTAGCCGAGGGCCCCGGCATCGGTGAGCCGCACCGTGGCCTCGACGCGCAGGCGGTTGGCCTCGAGCACCTCGCGCACCTCCATGCGGGCGATGCTCGGCTGCACGATGCGGTCGTTGGAGTCGGCCCGCCCGTACACCAGTTCGATGTCGACGTCGTCCGTGCTGAGCGACCCGAGGCCGACGAAGGCCCGCACGGTCATCTCGGACCCGCGCAACGGATGGTCCGGCAGGTCGATGGCCTCGATGTGCTCGACGCGGACGCCCGGCCAGCCGCTGCGCACGCGTCCCTTCCAGGATGCGAGCTCGGCAGCGAGTGCGAGGTCGTCGGCCACCACGGCGCGGCCCGCCGCGGCAGCGGGCGCATAGAGGTCGGTGATGTAGTCGCGCAGCATGCGGGAGGCGAGCACCTTGGGCCCGAGGGTGCGCAGCGTGTGCCGCACCATCTCGAGCCAGCGCTGCGGCAGCCCGCGCTTGTCGACGTCATAGAAGCGCGGTGCGACGCTCTTCTCGATGAGGTGGTAGAGCGCGGCCGCCTCGAGGTCATCGCGGCGATCGGGGTCCTGCACCCCGTCTGCCGTGGGGATGGCCCAGCCGTTCTCACCGTCGAACCACTCGTCCCACCAGCCGTCGAGGATGGACAGGTTGAGCGCACCGTTGAGGGCCGCCTTCATGCCGGACGTGCCGCAGGCCTCGAGCGGGCGCAGCGGGTTGTTGAGCCACACATCGCACCCCGGGTACAGCCAGGAGGCGAGGCCCATGTCGTAGTCAGGCAGGAAGACGATGCGATTGCGCACCTCGGGGTCGTCGGCGAACTGCACGAGGCGCTGGATGAGCTTCTTGCCGCCGTCATCCGCAGGATGCGACTTGCCGGCGATGACGATCTGCACGGGGCGCTTCTTGTGCGTGAGCAGCGCCTTGAGCCGCTCGGGGTCGCGCAGCATGAGGGTGAGGCGCTTGTAGGAGGGCACGCGTCGGGCGAAGCCGATGGTGAGGATGTCGGGATCGAGCACGCCCTCGATCCAGTCGAGCTCGGCCGGGCTGGCACCGCGGGCGATCCAGCTGTCGTACAGCCGGGCGCGCGTGTTCGTGATGAGCCGCTCGCGCAGGGCGCGCTTGGTGCGCCACAGCACCTCACCATCGGTGTCGGCGATGGTGGCCCAGGCGGCGACGTCGTCGAGCGACCGCCCCTCGGCCAGATCGGCGATCCCGGTGGACACCCAGGTGCCGGCATGCACGCCGTTCGTCACCGCGCTGATCGGCACCTCGTCGGACTCGAGCGACGGCCACAGCGGCGCGAACATGTCGCGTGACACGGCACCGTGCAGGCGGCTCACACCGTTGGCGCGCTGGCCGATGCGCAGCCCGAGCACGGCCATGTTGAACACGCTCGGGTCGCCACCCGGGTAGTCCTCGGCACCGAGGGCGAGGATGCGGTCGACGGGCACCGCGTCACTGGCGTTGCTGCCACCGAAGAAGCGCTCGACCAGCTCACGCGGGAAACGGTCGATGCCGGCGGGCACCGGGGTGTGCGTCGTGAAGAGCGTGGACGCCCGCACCGCCTCGAGCGCGGTGTCGAAGGGCACCCCGCGCTCCGCGTACTCACGGATGCGCTCGACGCCCATGAAGCCGGCGTGGCCCTCATTGCAGTGGAACACCTCGGGCGCGGGCGTGCCGGTGAGGCGGGCGTAGATGCGCAGGGCACGGGTGCCGCCGATGCCGAGCAGCGCCTCCTGCAGCAGGCGGTGGTCGTGACCGCCGCCGTAGAGGCGGTCGGTGACGTCACGCTCGGGGCCGGCGTTGTCCTCGACGTTCGTGTCGAGCAGCAGCAGCGGCACGCGCCCGACCTGGGCCAGCCAGATGTGCGCGACCATGCGCCGGCCACCGGGCAGGCCGATCTCCACGCGCGCCGGCGTGCCGTTGGCCTCACGCAGCTGCTGGAGGGGCAGCCCGTCTGGGTCGACGACGGGGTAGGTCTCGAGCTGCCAGCCGTCGCGGGCGAGCGACTGCTTGAAGTAGCCGCTGCGGTAGAAGAGGCCGACACCGACGATGGGCGCACCCAGGTCGGACGCCGACTTCAGATGGTCACCGGCGAGGATGCCGAGGCCACCCGAGTACTGCGGCAGTTGCGAGGCGACGCCGAACTCCGCCGAGAAGTAGGCGATGGACGCCGGCAGCCCCGTCTGCTGCTGGTACCAGCGGTCACCGGTGAGGTAGGTGCGCAGGTCCTGCACCAGCATTGCCGTGCGGCTCGTGAAGGCCGGGTCCGCGGCGAGCTCGGCGAGGCGCTCGGTCGACACCTCGGCGAGCAATCGCACGGGGTCTCCCCCGAGCGCGGTGAACAGCTCGGGATCGATGTCGGAGAAGAGCTGGCGGGTGGGCTCGTGCCACACCCAGCGCAGGTTGTTCGCCAGTTCGGCGAGCCCCTGGATCGACGGCGGCAGGACGGCGCGGACGGTGAATCGACGGATGGCTCTCACGGTCCGAGGCTACCCGCCGACGCGTGGCCGCCGATCATGCCGCGATGCGGGCCGGGTTCGGGACGAGTGCGGGCAGCACGTCGACGAGCGCGCGCACCGACCCGCGCAACCAGGCGGCGTCGCAGGCGGCGGATGCGTCGGGCAGTAGCAGCGGGGTGCGCCCGGTGGCCTCCTCGACGATGCGCCGCGCCACCGTGTCGGCCCGACCCGTGCCGAGGGCCGGTGCGCGCAGGCCGTTCACGACGAATGTGACGGGAGCGTCGTCCGCCCGCTCCGCCAGCGTGCACAGCCGCAGCAGCCCGAGTGGCGTGCCGGACGACACAAGGCAGGGGTGCGCCGCTGCGGCGAGCAGCGGGCCAGCGAGCGGGGCATCGACGGTGCCCGCATCCACGATGACGCGCGTGACGCTCGGCGCGAGCCGCAGCAGCAGCGCCTCGAGGGCGTCCCAGGTGACGCGGGGTGCGGCCGCCGGGGCGAGGGTGAGCACGCCGGGCCCCACCGGCTCGTCACGCTCGAGGGCGTCGATGAGCCCCGAGGACGCGGCCGGCATGCCGAGGAGGAAGGCGATCGACGGGCGGGCGAGGGCCGCGTCGATGAGCAGGCTGCCCTCGGCACGGGCGGCCTCGACGGCGGCCAGCGTGGTAACGCCGACGCCGCCGGAGACGCCGGCGAGCACCCGCAGGTCGACGGCAGGAGCGGTGGCCGCGGGCAGGTCGTCGAAGAGCGTCGGCCAGGCGAGGCCGTCGACGCGGGTGGTGGCGAACCCGCCCCCCGTGAGCCACGGCGGCTCGATGTCATCGACGAGCACGAGCACCCGTCGGCCGGTCGCCGCCACGGCATGCAGTCCACGCTCGGCGAAGCCGCGGAGGGCGGGGCTCACGATGACGGTCGCGCCCGTGGTGTCGGCCTCCGCCGCCTGCACTAGGCCGCCGAGGTCCACGAGCCGCCGCACCACCCGTACCCGGGCATCGGCTGCAGCCGTGAGCAGGGCCCGCTCCCATGGCACTTCACCGCAGGCGAGCAGGATGCCCCGCGTCATGGCCGCCCCCCGTGGAGGCTGAGGTCGAGCACGCCGGCACGGGTGCCCGCGATGAGCGCCCGCACCGTCACCGGGTCGAGTGCGAGGACGACGGTGGCGCTCCCACCCATGGATCCGTCCACCACCCCGTCGACGAGCACGGCCTCGGCGATGCGCCGTGTGGGCTCCTGCTCGCCGGGCGTCCACCAGACATCCACTCGGGCACCGTGGCGCACCCCCGGCACAAGGCGCACCCGGTCGATGGGCACGGCGACGAGCTGGCGCGGGAGGCCGGGATCGGCGAGGGCGGCCCGCGGGAGCATCTCGCCCGCCGTGAGGTCGCGGGCGAGCACGCGGCCGACGACCGCCTCCCCCGAGCCGAGATAGGCCTGCTCGGCACCGGGCGCGGCCGTGCCGACGTGCACGTCGGCGGCGGTGAGCACGGTGCCGGCGGCAACGTCGCGGCCCACCTGCCACACGGGCACGCGTTGCGAGGCGCCCTGCAGCAGCAGGCCGCCAAGGACGGTGGCGACGAGCATGAGGGCGATGCCGGCGATGACGCGTGGTTCGTGGACGAGGCTGCGCATGGGACCTCCGTGGTGCGGCTGCCGGGCTGCGGATCCTCGTCCACTGCCGTCGCGGGGCCCGCCCCGTCCACAGGACATGCCCGATCCGCGCCCGAACGAGTCCTTGTCCGCATCCATGGGCACTCCTTGGATCGCCCTGTGGAGGACGTCATGCAGGATCCCGTCATCATCGGTTGGGTGTGGACGATCGGTGCACTCGCCGCCGTCGCGGTGGCGCTGCCATTGCTGCGCCTTGCCATCGCCGGCACGCTCTACGCCATCGCCGTCGTGAGCGGGCATGCACGCCTGCGTGCTGCCGCGATCCGCACCTTGCCCCGCAGCGCGCACGTCATCGGCAGCCTCGTGGTCGGCACCGCGGCAGTCGCTGCGCCTGCACTCGCGGCCGAGCGAGCCGCCGCCGAGGAGGTGGGCCTTGACCGCGACGGCGGCCCGGGCGGCATCACCACCGTCCGCAGCACGCCCTCGCTGGACCGTGCTGGCGGCCTGACCGCGGCACGCACACCAGCGTCAGCTCCGACGGGTGCGCCATCCACGCCTGCATCCACCGCGACTGCCGGCAGGGCGGCGCCGCACGCCACCGCGCCAGGGTCCACCGCCGCCGCGTCCGCCCGTGGCACGGCCGACATCGCGCCGGCGGCGACGGCCACGCCCGTCGACCGCCCGGCCCCCACCGGCCAGGACGGCGGGGCGCAGGTGACACGGCTCTACATCGTGCAGGTCGGGGACACCCTGTGGGACATCGCGCAACAGCAGCTCGACCAGCCCACCGATGCAGAGGTCACCGAGACCTGGAAGGCCATCTGGCGGGCCAACCGCGCCGTCATCGGCGACGATCCCGCGCTCATCCACCCCGGTGACCGACTCGACCTCGGCGGTCGGGCATGAGCACCGCGGCAGCCCGTCGCGAGCCCATCGCCGGCTGCTCCCCCGTTGTCGCGCTGCGGCTGCTGTCCATGGTGGAGGACGCCCGGGCGACCGTCGACACCGAGCCGGAGCAGCTGGTGCTGCCACTTGAGTGGGCCTGGTCCGTACCAACGCCGGTGGAGGAGCCACCGGAGGCACCGCGCGAGCGGCCCGACCCACGCCAGTGGGGTGGGCGCATGGCGCTCGTGTCGTTCGAGATCATGCTCGGCCGGCGCCCGGCGGGTCAGTTGGCGCGGCTCATGGACGCCCGCACGCTGCAGGTGATCGCGCTGCACACGAGCCGCTACGGCATCGCCCGCCGCACCCGCAAGCCCGGCGTCGTGATGCGCCCACGGCTCACCTCGGTGCGCTGCCAGCAGCCCCACCCCGACGCCGCGGAGGTCGCGGCCGTCGTGCACGACGGTGAGCGCTACCGCGCCGTGGCCATGCGGCTCACGGCACGCGGCAGCCAATGGTTCACCACCGCGTTCGAGCTCGGTTGACACCCACCGCACCGGCGGGCCCCATGCGTGCGGACGGCTGCCCGCTCCGTCAGGCCCCGGCGGCGCCGTGGCAGCGCTTGTACTTCTTGCCCGAGCCGCATGGGCACGGGTCATTGCGTCCCACCTGCTCGCCCGCGACCACCGGCTCACGATCGACGTGCTGGGTGCCGTCCTCCGCGGGTGCGACGTAGGTGAGCTGCTGCGGACGCTGCTCGGCGAACCCGCGCACCTCCACCTCCGGCTCCTCCTCCGCCTCGGTCTCCTCGACCGACACGCTGAGGTTGAAGAGGAACCCGACGGTCTCCTCCTTCACGCCGTCCATCATCGCGGTGAAGAGGTCGTAGCCCTCACGCTGGTACTCGACCAGGGGATCGCGCTGCGCCAGGGCGCGCAGACCGATGCCCTCCTGGAGGTACTCCATCTCGTAGAGGTGCTCGCGCCACTTGCGATCGAGCACCGAGAGCAGGATCTTGCGCTCGAGTTCACGCATGACCGGCGCCGTGAGCGTGGCCTCCCGCTCGTCATAGGCGCGCTCGGCATCGGCGCACAGGGCATCGACGAGAGCGTCACCATCGAAGCCGTGCACGTCGGCGACATCGAGCCCCACCGGGTAGATGGTGCGCAGCGCCGTCCAGAGGCGGCTGAGGTTCCAGTCCTCCTCGTACGAGGCACTCGTCTCGGCATCGACGTAACCAGCCACGGTGTCGACGAGGAACTGGCGCATCTGCTGCGACAGGTCCTCGCCCAGGAGCACCCGATGGCGCTCGCCATACACGACGAGGCGCTGACGGTTGAGCACCTCGTCGTACTTCAGCACGTTCTTGCGGATCTCGAAGTTCTGCGCCTCGACCTGGGTCTGGGCGGACTTGATGGCGTTCGTCACCAGATCGG
>JAKALQ010000083.1 GCA_021824095.1 Actinomycetes bacterium | reverse complement strand
CTTCCCGGTGTGCGTGGCGAAGACGCAGTACTCCTTCTCAACCGACGCCAAGCTGCGTGGGGCGCCGTCGAACCACTCGGTCGACATCCGCGAGGTGCGCCTGTCGGCTGGTGCCGAGTTCGTCGTCATGGTGTGCGGCGACATCATGACCATGCCGGGCCTGCCGAAGGTGCCGTCCGCCGAGAAGATCGACCTCATCGACGGCAAGGTCGTCGGACTGTTCTGACCGCGATGGGGGGTCGTGCCACGGCACGGCCCCCCATGTCGTGGAACTGACGCGGCCACGGCTGGCGCGATCACCACGAATCGCCACACAATGGGCACGGAGGGTGCGCATGACGTACGAACCATGGGACGAGGGTGTCGCCACCGCGATGCTCGAACCCTTCACCTCCGACGCGACGCTGGTGCTCGTCGCGCTGCAGGCGCTGCAGGCACGCTTCGGCTTCGTGCCCGAGGCGGCCGTGCCGCTCGTGGCGCACACCTGCAACGTGTCGCGCGCCGACGTGCACGGCGTCCTCAGCTTCTACCACGAGCTGCGCACCCAGCCGCCGGCCACGCGTGAGGTGCGGGTGTGCCGGGCTGAGGCCTGCCAGGCCGTGGGCGCCCGGGACATTGAGCGCGCCTTCGCCGACGCGGGACACCCGGTCGGTTCCCGCACCTCCGCGCTTGCGGTCGATGCCGTGTACTGCCTCGGCAACTGCGCCCTCGGACCAACCGTCGAGATCGACGGCGCGGTGCACGGCCGCTGCGACACCGACATCGTCCGGGAGGCACTGCGATGAGGGTGTGCATCTCCGACGACACCGCGGCCCGCTCGGTCGGCGCCGACGCGGTCGCCCATGCCTTCGCCGACCTCGCTGACGTCGAGGTGGTGCGCACCGGCTCACGTGGCCTGCTGTGGCTCGAACCCCTCGTCGAGGTGGAGACACCCGAGGGTCGCATCGCCTACGGGCCCGTGCGCCCGAGTGATGTCGAGGACTTGCTCCGCGCCGGCGCGCTCCATGGTGGCGCCCACGCGCTGCGCATCGGCGACATCGCCGCGCACCCGTGGTTCGCGGCACAGGATCGGCTCACCTTCGCACGCGTCGGCATCGTCGACCCGCGCTCACTCGACGACTTCGTCGCGCATGGCGGGTTCGACGGCCTGCGTCGCGCCCTCACCCTGGCGCCCTCCGCCATCGTGGAGGAGGTCGTGGCCTCCGGCCTCCGTGGCCGTGGTGGCGCCGGGTTCCCCGCAGGCATCAAGTGGCGCACGGTGGCCGCCACCGAGTCCGATCGCCGCTACGTCGTGTGCAACGCCGACGAAGGCGACTCCGGCACCTTCGCCGACCGCATGCTCATCGAGGGAGACCCGTTCACCCTCATCGAGGGCATGGTCATCGCAGGGCTCGCCGTCGGCGCCGAGCACGGCATCGTCTACCTGCGCTCGGAGTACCCGGCAGCCATCGAGCGGCTCGAGGCCGCCATCGCCACCGCGCACCTCAATGGCTGGCTCGGCGACGACATCGCCGGCAGCGGCCACGCTTTCGACCTCGAGGTACGCGTCGGGGCCGGCGCGTACGTGTGCGGCGAGGAGACGGCCATGCTCGAGAGCATCGAGGGCCGCCGCGGGATGGTGCGTGCCAAGCCCCCCATCCCCGCCATGCGTGGCCTGTACGGCCGTCCCACCGTCGTGAACAACGTGCTCACCCTGGCCTCGGTGCCGGCCATCCTGCGCGACGGCGGCAGCGCCTACGCGGCCCGGGGCGTGGAGCGCTCGCGCGGCACCCAGGTGTTCCAGCTCGGCGGCAACATCGCGCGCGGCGGCGTGCTCGAGTTGCCCTTCGGGGTGACGGTGCGCCAGCTTGTCGAGGACTTCGGCGGCGGCACCCGCAGCGGTCGCCCCATCGGCGCGGTGCAGGTGGGCGGCCCGCTCGGGTCGTACCTCGGCCCCGATGAGCTCGATGTCGCCACCGACTACGAGGCGCTGCTTGCCGCCGGCGGCATGCTGGGGCATGGCGGCATCGTCGTGTTCGACGACACCGTCGACCTCCTGGCCCAGGCCCGGTTCGCCATGGAGTTCTGCGCCATCGAGTCCTGCGGCAAGTGCACCCCCTGCCGCATCGGGTCCACCCGTGGCGTTGAGACCATCGACCGCATCATCGCCGGCGAGCGCGAGGACGCGAATCGCGAGCTCCTCGACGACCTGCTCGTCACGATGACCGATGGTTCGCTGTGCGCCCTCGGCGGGCTCACCCCACTTCCCGTGCGCAGTGCCCTGCGCCTTGCGGCAACCGGACGCTGAGGAGGCCGACCATGATCAGCGAACGCGACTACGGAACCCCGGCGGTCACCGCGACCGACCGCGTCTCCCTCACCATCGACGGCCGCGACGTGACGGTGCCCGCAGGCACCTCCGTCATGCGCGCCGCCGCAGAGGCAGGCGTGCAGATCCCCAAGCTGTGTGCCACGGACTCACTCGACGCGTTCGGCTCCTGCCGTCTGTGCCTGTGCGAGATCGACGGCCGCAAGGGCACGCCGGCGTCCTGCACCACGCTCGTCGAAGCGGGCATGCAGGTGCACACGCAGACGCCGCGGGTGAACGAGCTGCGACGCAACGTCATGGAGCTCTACATCTCCGACCACCCGCTCGACTGCCTCACCTGTCCCGCGAACGGTGACTGCGAGCTGCAGGACATGGCCGGCGTCGTCGGCCTGCGCGAGGTGCGCTACGGCGAGGGCACGAACCACTGCTCCCTCCCCACCGATGAGAGCAACCCCTACTTCGCCTTCGACGCGAGCAAGTGCATCCTGTGCAGCCGTTGCGTACGCGCCTGTTCCGAGGTGCAGGGCACCTTTGCGCTCACCGTCGAGCATCGCGGCTTCGACTCGCACATCACCCCCGGTGGCTCGCTCTTCATCTCCTCCGAGTGCGTCTCCTGCGGCGCCTGCGTGCAGGCCTGCCCCACGTCCGCACTGCAGGAGAAGCAGGTCATCGAGATCGGCACCCCCACACGCCACGTCGACACCACGTGCGCCTACTGCGGCGTGGGCTGCTCGTTCCGGGCCGAGCTGCGCGGTGACGAGCTCGTGCGCATGGTGCCGTCGAAGGCCGGCGGCGCCAACGCGGGCCACTCGTGCGTGAAGGGCCGCTTCGCCTGGGGCTACGCGACGCACGAGGACCGCATCCTCGACCCCATGGTGCGCGACTCCATCGACGACGAATGGCGCGTGGTGTCGTGGGACGAGGCCATCGACTTCGCCGCCTCGCGACTGCGCGACATCCAGACCCGCTACGGCACCAAGGCCATCGGCGGCATCACCTCCTCGCGATGCACCAACGAGGAGGTCTATGCGGTGCAGAAGATGATCCGCGCCGCCTTCCACAACAACAACGTCGACACCTGCGCCCGCGTCTGCCACTCCCCCACCGGGTACGGCCTGTCGAAGACCTTCGGCACCTCCGCCGGCACGCAGGACTTCAAGTCGGTCGACAAGTCCGACGTCATCCTGCTCATCGGCGCCAACCCCACGGACGCGCACCCCGTCTTCGGGTCCCGGCTCAAGCGGGCCGCGCGCCGCGGCGCACACGTCATCGTCGTCGACCCGCGACGCATCGACCTCGTGCGCAGTGCGCATGTCGAGGCCGACCACCACCTGCAGCTGCGACCCGGCACCAATGTGGCGATCGTGAACGCCATGGCGCATGTCATCGTCACCGAGGGCTTGGTGGACGAGGACTTCGTCGCCGAGCGCTGCGATCCCGACACCTTCGCGCGCTGGCGCAGTTTCATCGCGGAGGCCGAGCACAGCCCGGAGGCCACCGAGCACGTCACCGGGGTTCCCGCGGCCATGGTGCGCGCGGCGGCACGCCTCTACGCCACCGGCGGCAACGCGGCCATCTACTACGGCCTCGGCGTCACCGAGCACTCCCAGGGCTCCACCATGGTGATGGGCATGGCGAACCTCGCGATGGCCACCGGCAACATCGGTCGCGAGGGCGTCGGGGTGAACCCGCTGCGCGGTCAGAACAACGTGCAGGGCTCCTGCGACATGGGGTCGTTCCCGCACGAGTTCCCCGGCTACCGGCACGTGTCGGACGACACCGTGCGCGGCTCCTTCGAGGAGGCCTGGGGCCTCGATCTCAGCGCCGAGCCGGGCCTGCGCATCCCGAACATGTTCGATGCCGCGCTCGATGGCACCTTCAAGGGCCTCTTCGTGCAGGGCGAGGACATCGCCCAGTCCGACCCCAACACCACGCACGTGCATGCGGCACTGCGCGCGATGGAGTGCATCATCGTGCAGGACCTGTTCCTCAACGAGACGGCACGCTTCGCCCACGTGTTCCTGCCCGGCACGTCGTTCCTCGAGAAGGACGGCACCTTCATCAACGCCGAGCGTCGCATCAACCGCGTGCGTCCCGTGATGCCCGCCACCCAGGGTCGGCAGGAGTGGCAGATCGTCTCCGACCTCGCCAACGCCATGGGCTACCCCATGCACTGGGACGACGCATCGCAGATCATGGACGAGATCGCAGCCCTCACCCCGGTGTTTGCCGGTGTCTCCTTCGCCAAGCTCGACGCTGCAGGCAGCATGCAGTGGCCGGTGAACGACAACGCCCCCATGGGCACCGAGATCATGCATGTGAAGAGCTTCGTGCGTGGCAAGGGCGCCTTCATGGTGACGCCGTACGTCGCCACCGACGAGCGCGCCAACCGCAAGTTCCCGCTGCTGCTCACGACCGGCCGCATCCTGAGCCAGTACAACGTGGGCCAGCAGACGCGTCGCACCGCCAACACGGCCTGGTACGACGAGGACGTGCTCGAGATCCACGAGTCCGACGCCCAGATGCGCGGCATCGAGGATGGTGGCTACGCCACCATGTCCTCCCGCGTCGGCGAGACGACGATGCGGGTGCGGGTGAGCGATCGCGTGCCCGCCGGCATCGTCTACGCCACCTTCCACTTCCCGGAGGGTGGGGCCAACGTCGTCACCACCGACAACAGCGACTGGGCGACGAACTGCCCCGAGTACAAGGTGACCGCGGTCGAGGTGCGACCGAGCTCGCACGGGCCGGTGGCGCCGCACATGGGGCCCGCCGATCTGGGCCTGCACGAGCTCGACGACTCCGCGACGAAGCTCATCCGCATGGCAACGCAGATCTCGCAGAACCTCGCACCGGAGCAGCGCATCGCCGGCACCGTCGACCAGATCCGTCGCTTCTGGACCCTGCAGATGCGGGCGGACTTCCTCGCGGCGGTCGAGGGTCGCGAGCTCAGCCCCGAGCTCGACGCCGTGGTGGCCGCCATCCGTTGACGCACCCGCAGACGCGGTGAGGGCCCCGGACGACAGCGTCCGGGGCCCTCATGGCATGGGTCAGTCGAAGAGGGCGACGAATCGTCCCACTACGCCACCCTGGTGCAGCCGCTCGAGCGACGCGGGGATGTCATCGAAGCCGATGTGGTTCATGGGCGGGTTCAGCTTGCCGGTACGCATGAGCTCGTAGATGCCGGCAAGGTCCTCCTTCGTGCCACTCTTCGATCCCGCGATCGTGAGCTGGTTGATGATGAGCGGCGTGGTGTTGATGGTGGCCTCACCCTTGCCCATGCCCACCTGCACGAGGCGGCCGAACTCGGCCAGCGTCTCGATCGCCTCTGCCGTCGTGCTGCCGAAGCCCGCATAGTCGACGATGAGCTGCAGACCCTTGTCCTTGAACGCGGTGATGGACTCGGCCACCCCGGCGAGGCCGATCTCGTCGGCAAGGGCACGCGCGGCCGGGCTCACATCGGCGGCAAACACGTTGGCGCCGCTCAGCACCGCGGTGCGCGCGCCGATGTAGCCAAGGCCACCGAGGCCGATGACACCGACATTCATCCCGGCCTTGCATCCACCGACTGCCATGATGGCGTGGTACGAGGTGAGGCCGGCATCCGTGGCCATGGCACCGAGGTCGAAGGGCACCTCATCGGGCAGGCGCACGAGGTTGTCGTCGGTGGCGAGCATCTTGGGCGCCCAGCCCCCGTCCCACGAGAAGTAGCCGAGCGCCTCACCATTGGCCATCACTGGTGCCAGGCCAACACGGTCGCCCACCTTCCAGTGCTCCATGCCGGCGCCGACGGCGCTGATGACGCCCGCGCTCTCATGGCCCAGCGTGCGCGGGAGCTCGGGGTACATGAACATCCAACCGGGATCGGTGAGCGTGCTCACGTCCGAGTGGCACAGGCCGGTGGCCTTCACGTCGACGACGACGGTGCCGGGCCGGGCCACCGGTTCGGGGACTTCGTTGCACTGCAGGGGTTGGTTGGTGCCGACGAATTGCCATGCCTTCATTGCGATTGCACCTTCTTCGAGGTTTGTGACAGCCGCGGACGGCCGGTCGGACGGGTTGGTGGGGTGCGCCGCCGCATCCACTCGGGCAGCGCGCCGATGACGGCGTCGGCGTAGACAGCGACATCGCGGTTGCCGCTGGCGAACCAGACCTGCAGGATGGCGGCGAGTCCGTGGCCGAGGAACGCGGCGTAGGACGCGATGAGGAGGTCCTCGTCGGCGCCCGCATGCGACGGCAGCAGGTCGGGCCGCGCCTGCAGCATCGACTCCATGGAGCGCGTGATGTGGCGACTCAGCAGGGCCGGCAGGGCACCACTGGCATCCTCAGCGAAACCTCTGACGTAGATGGATTCGAAGCGGGCGACATGCGCTGCCGTGGTGTGCGCGGCCGTGCGCCACAAGGCCTCCAGATCGGTGGCGGGGTCCGCTGCGGCGGGGAGGAAGTCGAGGCGGATGGCGTCGAGGTCATCGACGAGGGCCTCCCGCACCACATGGAGTGGCGAGGTCGCGTGCTTGTAGAAGGTGGCCCGGTTCATGCCCGCGGCGCGGGTGAGTTGGGCGACCGAGATCTCGTCGATGGGGCCCTCCGCGGCCAAGGCGAGGGCGGCCTCACGGAGGCGACGACGGGTGCGCACGGCCCGCGCATCCATGCCGATCGAGGAGCGTGACGTCACCCTGCGACGATAGCGCGATCCGGCGATTTCGGCGACACCTGTTGCCAAACGGCAACCACCAGGGTCCTCACATCGAGGGGTGCGGGAGGGTGTCGACGTCGGGGGCACGTCGCCCACCGAACTCGGCAATGGCCATGGCCGCGAGGATGCAGGCCGCACCGATGAGCGTGCGTGGGCCGA
>JAKALQ010000082.1 GCA_021824095.1 Actinomycetes bacterium | reverse complement strand
GGCGTCACCTTCGACGTGGCCATGCGCCGGGCGCGCCAGATCGACGGCATGGCGCCGGCAGCGGCCGCGTCCATCGAGCGCTTCGTCGGCATGCTCGACGGCCTGCGTGCGCTCGTCGCGGCGGACCAGCCGCCGTCCACGATCGTCGCCGACACCATCGAGCGCAGCGGCATTCGCGACCAGTACGACCGCCAGCATGACGCCCAGGCCAAGGCCCGCGTGGAGAACCTCGACGAGTTCGAGTCCGTCGCGCGCGAGTACGAGATCGGTGCCGAGGACGCGGTGAGCCTCGCCGACTTCCTCGAGCACGTGGCGCTCGTCGCCGACTCCGACGAGCTGCCCGACGCCGAGGCCGGCGTGGTGACACTCATGACGCTGCACACCGCGAAGGGCCTGGAGTTCCCCACGGTGTTCATCACCGGCATGGAGGACCGCAACTTCCCGCACGAGATGTCATTCGGCAGCCACAAGGAGATGGAGGAGGAGCGGCGCCTCGCCTACGTGGGCATCACGCGGGCGCAGCAGCGGCTCTACCTCACGCTTGCCGAGCAGCGCATGGTGCGCGGGCGCACCATCATCGACCGCCCACGCTCACGCTTCATCGACGAGATCCCCGGCGAGCTCGTCACCTGGCTGCGCGGTGACCCGTCGCGCCTGCAGGTGGGGCGCAGCACGTCGTCGGCGCCGTCGTTCAGCAGCAGCCTGCCGCGACCCTCACGCGGTGGCACCGCCCTCGAGTTGGCGGTTGGCGATCGGGTGACGCACGACAAGTTCGGGCTCGGTCGCGTCGTCGCGGTCGACGGCTCGGGTGACCGCGCGCAGGCCACCATCGACTTCGGCGCGGGCGTGGGCGAGAAGCGCCTGCTCATGCGCTACGCCCCCGTCACGAAGCTCTGACGCGACGCCGCGATGAGGCGGCCGTCACGCGGTGACGGCGATGGTGCCCGTTGCCCGCATCGTGGGGGTGAGGCGGGTGAGGTCGTCGCGTGCGCCCACGAGCTCCATGACCCAGGGGTGGCCGTCGCGACCGGTGCCGCGCGCCACCCACACCTCACGCGTGGCATCGGACGGGTCGGCGTAGACGGCGAAGGTGATGCCGGCCACCACCGTGCTGCGCAGGCGTGGGCCCGTGGGAGCCGGTGTGGGCATGGCGTCGAGGCCCGCCGCCTCGTTCGTGGCATCGACCGACACCACCCGAGCACCGCCGTCGACGTAGCCGAGGTGGAACCACCAGGCTCCGCCGCCGACCGCGTCGAAGTTGGCGTAGTTCGCGTACCAGGGCTGTGGCAGGGCCGTGAGCGCGAGCACCGGGAAGGGTGCCGCGTCGCGAGCGGCCGTGACCGTCACCGCGACGTCGGGGCTCGCATAGGGCTTATCCGGCGTGTGCCGGAGGGTCACGAGCATGAGGGCGACGAGGGCGATGGCCACGACCCCGAGCGAGCGCACCATGTCGGCGAAGGTGCCGCGTCGTCGGCGCGGGCGCTCGGCGGCTGCGTTGTCGGTCATGGGCCCAAGTGTCGCGCATCACGTCCGTTGCCATGCCGGGGGAGGTGCCGGGAGGCGTGACGTAGCCTTGTCGCATGGTCGACTTCGCGTACTCCGATCTGCTGCCCACCGGTCCCGCGGACATCCCCTTCCGTCGCATCACCGACGGGGGCGTGCGCACCGTCACGGCCGGTGGCCGCACCTTCCTCCAGGTCGATCCCGAGGCACTGCGGCTGCTGGCCTACGAGGCCGTGCACGACATCCAGCACTTCCTGCGTCCGGGGCATCTGGCACAACTCGCCCACATCCTCGATGACCCGGAGGCGTCGGCGAACGACCGCTTCGTGGCCCTCGACCTGCTGAAGAACGCCAACGTGGCCGCGGGCGGCATCCTGCCCATGTGCCAGGACACCGGCACCGTCATCATCTCGGGCAAGCGCGGGCCACATGTGCTCACCGACGTCCGCGACGAGGAGTGGCTGTCGCGCGGCATCTACGACGCGTACCAGCGGCTCAACCTGCGCTACTCGCAGATGGCGCCCCTCACCATGTGGGACGAGCGCAACACCGGCACCAACCTGCCGGCCCAGATCGAGATCGCCCTCGACACCAAGCCCGGCCATGAGGCCGAGTACGAGCTGCTCTTCATGGCGAAGGGTGGCGGTTCGGCCAACAAGTCCTACCTCTTCCAGGAGACGAAGGCGCTGCTGAACCCGACGTCGTTGGCGCGCTTCCTCGACGAGAAGCTGCGCACGCTCGGCACGGCCGCCTGCCCGCCGTACCACCTGGCCGTCGTCATCGGCGGCACCTCCGCCGAGTACGCCCTCAAGGTCGCGAAGTACGCGTCGGCGAAGTACCTCGACACCCTGCCCACCGAGGGCTCCATGCTCGGGCACGGCTTCCGTGACCTCGCGATGGAGGCCGAGATCCTCACGCAGACGCAGGAGTTCGGCATCGGTGCCCAGTTCGGCGGCAAGTACTTCTGCCACGACGTGCGCGTCATCCGCCTGCCCCGCCACGGTGCGTCCTGCCCGGTGGCGATCGCGGTGTCGTGCAGCGCCGACCGCCAGGCAGTGGCCCGCATCAACGCCGAGGGCGTGTTCCTCGAGCAGCTCGAGACGGACCCGGCGCGCTTCATGCCCGAGCAGGACGAGCATGCGCTCTCCGACGAGGTGGTGCACATCGACCTCAACCGCCCGATGGACGAGATCCGGGCGACGCTGTCGCAGCTGCCTGTGAAGACGCGGGTGTCGCTCACCGGTCCCATCGTCGTGGCGCGCGACATCGCCCACGCCCGCATCCTTGAACGCCTTGAGGCCGGCGAGCCGTTGCCGCAGTACCTCTGGGACCACTGCGTGTACTACGCGGGCCCCGCGAAGACGCCCGAGGGCTATGCGTCGGGCTCCTTCGGGCCCACGACGGCCGGCCGCATGGACGCCTACGTCGATCGCTTCCAGCAGGCCGGCGGCTCGTTCGTGATGCTCGCCAAGGGCAACCGCTCGCAGGCGGTGACCGATGCCTGCAAGGCCAACGGCGGCTTCTACCTCGGTTCCATCGGCGGGCCGGCGGCGATCCTCGCGAAGGAGAACATCACGAAGGTCGAGGTGCTCGACTTCGAGGACCTCGGCATGGAGGCGGTGTGGCGCATCGAGGTGGTGGACTTCCCGGCGTTCGTCGTGGTCGACGACAAGGGCAATGACTTCTTCGCCGACGTCATGAAGCCCACCTTCCGCACCATCGAGGTGCGTCGCTGACCGACGCCTGAGGGCTCACGCCTCCGGTGCGGTGGCAGCGTCAAGCCGCTCCTGGGCGCGCGTGAGCAGGGCCTCGCACGCGTTCGCCAGGCGCTCGCCCACCTCCCACAGGTGCATGAGCTCCTCGAGGGGGATGTCGCCGTCCTCGAGCGCCGTCACCACCACGTCCAGTGCAGCTCGTGCCTGCTCGTATGGCAGGGCCCCGATGTCGGCCGGGCCCCAGGCGAGGATGTCGGTGAGTTCAGCCATGGTGGTCCTCCAGGATCGGGGTGGCGTGGAAGGCGCCGGCAGCCACGCGGATGGTGAGCGGCTCGGCGGTGAGCTGGGCGGGATCGGTGACCACGGTGCCGTCCGCGCGACGCACCACCGCGAAGCCACGATCGAGCGTGCCCTGCGGTGACAGGGCCGAGAGGCGGGCGGCCATCGCCGCGAGCCCTCCGCGACGCCGCTCGAGGTGCATGGCCAGCGTGCGCCGGAGGTCGATGCGGACGGCCTGCACCTGGTTGCGCCGCGTCTCGAGCAGGCGGGCGGGATGCGCGCTCGTCACTGCGGCGCGCAGGAGGGCCACCCGATGCAGTTCGCGGTCGAGGCGGTGGCCCACGCGCTGCCGGGCGCGACGGCGCAGCCGCGCAAGGTCGGCGAGCTCGGCCTCCATGTCCGGCACGATGCGCCGGGCGGCGTCGGTGGGCGTGGATGCGCGCACGTCGGCCACCTCGTCGAGCAGGGGGCGATCCTGTTCATGGCCGATGGCGCTCACCACAGGCGTGCGGCAGGCCGACACACGTCGCAGCAGGCCCTCGTCGCTGAAGGGCAGCAGGTCCTCGAAGGCGCCGCCGCCACGGGCGATCACGATGACGTCGACGCGCGGATCGGCATCGAGGCGCTCGAGCGCCGCACCCACCTGCTCCACAGCGGATGGGCCCTGCACGGCGACCTCGGCGACCTCGAAGCGCACGTGCGGCCATCGCTTCGTGGCGTTCGTGATGACATCGTGCTTGGCGTCGCTCTCGCGTCCGCAGATGAGGCCGACGAGGCCGGGGAGGGCGGGCAGTGGCCGCTTGCGACCGACGTCGAACAGCCCCTCGGCCGTGAGCAGGGCACGCAGGCGTTCGAGGCGCGCGAGCAACTCGCCCACGCCGACCGTCTGCAGCGCGTGGATGCGGAAGGAGAGACTGCCGTTGGCGGGCCGCCACTCCGGCTGCAGGAGCGCCGCCACGCGGGCGCCGACGCCCACCGCGGCCCGGTCGATGATCGCGGCCGGGCCGGCGAGGCGAATCGACATCTCCGCTTCGACGTCGCGCAGCACGGCGAAGGCCCAGGTGCCCCGCACGTTCACCTCGGCCAGTTGGCCCTCGACCCAGACACGCGGCCACCGTTGCACGGTGTCGGCGATGCGTGCCGAGATCTCGCGCACCGCGTAGGCGCGTTCGGGAGCCTGGCCCTGATCGGTCATGCGGCCAAGCCAACCACGGACCCCCGACACCGACCGGCAGCGCCTGCCGCGCGGCGGCTACCATGTCCGATATGCGAACCCCGGGCACCGTCCTCCTTGCAGCCCCCCGCGGCTACTGCGCGGGCGTCGACCGTGCCGTCGAGACGGTGAAGCAGGCGCTCACGCTCTACGGCGCACCCATCTATGTGCGCAAGGAGATCGTGCACAACAAGTACGTCGTCGAGCAGCTGCGTGCCCAGGGCGCGGTGTTCGTCGACGAGCTGGACGAGGTGCCGGACGGCGCCACCGTGGTGTTCAGTGCCCACGGTGTGGCGCCCACGGTGCACGCGGAGGCGTCCGATCGTCGCCTCAAGGCCATCGACGCCACCTGCCCGCTCGTCTCCAAGGTGCACTCCGAGGCGCGGCGCTTCGCCCATGAGGGCTACCACATCCTGCTCATCGGCCACGAGGGGCATGAGGAGGTCATCGGCACGATGGGGGAGGCGCCGGCGTCCATCACGCTCGTCGACGGCCCCGAGGCGGCCGAGGCCATCCCGCTCGATCCCGATGGGCGCACCGTGTGGCTCTCGCAGACCACGCTCTCCGTCGATGAGACGGTGGAGACGGTCGACATCCTGCGGCGACGGCTGCCGCTGCTCGTGAGCCCGCCGAGCGACGACATCTGCTACGCCACCCAGAACCGCCAGGGTGCCGTGAAGGCCATCGCCCCCGAGTGCGACGTGCTCATCGTCGTCGGCAGTGGCAACTCATCGAACTCGGTGCGGCTGCTCGAGGTGGGCCTGCAGGCTGGTGCCCGGAGCGGCCATCGCATCGACACCGCTGCTGAGCTGCGGCCGGAGTGGTTCACGGGTGCGGCCGTCGTTGGCCTCACCTCGGGCGCATCGGTGCCCGAGGAGCTCGTCGACGGGGTGCTGCAGTGGCTTGCCGAGCACGGCTTCGGCACGGTCGAGGAGGTCGCCTCGGCCCAGGAGTCCCTCGTCTTCTCCCTGCCGCCCGAGCTGCGGCGCGACCTCCGTGGTCGACGCGCCAGCGAGGCCGACGGGCAGTGATGCCGGGGCGCTGACCCCGAGCCGTGCCGGCAGACACGGCCCTGCCGCAACGCAGGGTGCCAGGACTCGAGCTGTGTGTCAGGCGCGGCGCAGGCGGGGCAGCACGGTGGCGACGACGGTGGCCACCGCAAGCCAGGGAGCCAGGCTGATGAGCCCGGCGATGATGAGCAGGGCCTGCCCGATGATGCTGCGGCCCGGTGCCACCGACGAGAACTGCCCGGCCACCAGGATGGCGCCGATGAGCGCATAGGTGGGGAGGACGCGGCCGGCCCAGCGGTCGCCGCCCTCGAGCAGCCACGACCCGGCCACGGTGGCGAGCAGGAACACGATGCCCGTGAGGCTGCCGAAGCTGCCGGATCCGTGCACGTCCACGATGCCCACGACGACGGTGACCGCGAACACGAGCAGGCCGAAGCCACGTGCCGTGAGCGTGGGGAGCCCTGCAGACACCCGAGTGCTCGACGGTGTCGGTGCGATGGCGGACCAGTCCTCCGCAGCCCGCCGGTCGGGACGCGGCGCAGCGGTTCGCGATGGCGTGGGCGCGGGCGCGGGTGTCGGCTCCGGTGCCAGGGCAGCCGGGTCAGCCCAGGCGTGCGGATCGGCGGTGGGTGCTGCACCACGCACCGCGGAGGCGCGGAACCACGAGGTGAAGCCGGAGTGCTCGCGGCCTCGGGGCAGCGGCGGGGCAAGCGGTGCGACGGGCGCGATCGGGGGCGGGGCGAGCACCTCGGCGATCGCCGGGTCCTCGATCTGGGGGCGTCGCTCCTCGATCTGGGGGCGTCGCGGCAGGCGCGAGTTGATGGTGATGGGGGCCTGCGCCGAGGCCGACTCGGTGTCGGAGACGCGGGCGGGTGCTGGCGCCTCCGCGGCGGGCGCCGCCTGCGTGCCGGGGTGCGGGAACGCGTGGGCGATGGGGTGGGCCATGGTGTGCCGACGGCCGGGCAGGGCAACGATCGCGTCGATCGTCTCCTCGCAGCCCGCCGACTTGTACAGGCGTCCCGCGGTGGCGGTGGCCGTGGCGGCAGGGCGCGATGCGCGCTCCTGCTCCGGCGAGACGGGCGCCTGCACCGGGGCGCCCCAGATCTCGTGATCGTCGAACTGCACGGCGCAAGGGTACGACAGCCCTGCCGGCAGGACACGCGTCACGGCCCGGCGATCTCGCTGCGCGGCTGCCTCGGACGTTCGTCGATCGGCGCCCGTACGCCGAGTTCACCTGCGGGCACCCCCAGCTCGGCGATGCGTCGGGCCTGGGTGACGACCCTGCTGTCGAAGCTGCCGACGAGCCGGTTGTAGCTCTCGACCGCCCGCCGCAGCTGATCGCCGGTGTCGTTGAGGTGCCCGAGCATGGTGCCGAGCCGGGTGAGCATCTCGCGGCTGAGGTCGCGGATCTCCTCGGCGTTCACGGCGAGGTCGTGGCGGCTCCAGGCGAAGGCGATGGTGCGGAGCAGCCCCACCATCGTCGTGGGGGTTGCCGGGATGACTC
>JAKALQ010000081.1 GCA_021824095.1 Actinomycetes bacterium | reverse complement strand
ATTGTTGAAGAGATTTGATGATCGCGTCCACTGTGCGGTTCCCGAGTTACGGTCGGGAACACGACCCAACTCCATAGAGTTTCGGCGGCCATGTCGAAGGGGAAACGCCCGGTTACATTCCGAACCCGGAAGCTAAGCCCTTCAGAGCCGATGGTACTGCACTGGTGACGGTGTGGGAGAGTAGGACGCCGCCGGGCATTCTTTCCGAAAGGGGTCGCGCAAGCGGCCCCTTTCGTGTTTTCTGGAGCCATGTGATCGCACGTGGCACGGCTCCGTGCTTCATCGCGTGCGCAACGAGAAGGATTGTGCAGCATGGCTGACAACGACAGGCGTGGTCCGCGACGCGATGATCGCGCGCAGGGTCCGCGTTCCTCGCGGAACGATGGACGACCTGGAGCGCGCGGCGGTTCGCGTCCCACCGGACGTTCCGATGATCGTCGTGGATCGGGCGGTTGGGGGGGATCCGATCGGCCAAGTCGTGGAGGTTCCGGCGACGAGCGTCGACCCGGATCTGGCGGCCAGGGTGCCGCCGGTTCTGGCGGTTGGGGCGGTCGTGGCAACGACAGCCGTAGCGCCGCTGGGCCGCGGCGCACGACGGACGATCGCAACGGCCGTGGCGGCGCTGGCCGCGATGGTGGAGGTCGCTGGGAGTCCCGCGGTGATGGCGACGCTCGCGCGGAGCGTTGGGGTGACCGAGATGCGCGGCGTCCGCGCGTGACCGGTCCTGGTGGTGCAGGTCGTTCTGAACGGCCCTCCTTCCGGGACCGTGGTGGTTCGTCCGTCGAGGGCACTGGCTCGCGACGTGCTGCGTATGGCGACCGCCCGGGCGAGGGTGCTCGCAGCTCACGCCCGCCCTACGGTGAGGGGCGTCGGGATGGTGCCGGTCGCGCAGATCGCCGGGAGGGCACCGGGTCGCGCGACGAGCGTCGGCCGTGGAGTGGCGGCGATCGGCGTCCGGATGGGTCGGGTCGCTCATTTGGCGGGAATGCGGAGCGTCGTCCCTTCGGCGATCGCCCCCGCGATGGCCGTAGCGATGACCGTCGGCCCAGTGATGATCGTCGTCCGTTCCGTGAGCGTGATGATCGCCGGAGTGAGGGTGGGCGTCCCAGTTTTCGAGGTGACCGGCCGCGCGATGAGCGCCGTGATGATCGTCGTCCGTTCCGCGAGCGTGATGATCGTCGTCCCGGTGATGATCGTCGTCCGTTCCGCGACCGTGATGATCGCCGGAGTGAGGGTGGGCGTCCCAGTTTTCGAGGTGATCGCCCGCGCGATGAGCGCGGCCGATTCAGCAGCGATCGCGGCCCCCGCGCATTCGGTGACGGGCGTGGCCCGCGAACGGACCGTCGTGGGGACTTTGCTGGGGCGCGCGCCGAGATGGAGCGTCCGCGCCGAGGGAGCGATCCGGAGAAGCTCCCGGCAGTGCCAGAGGACATCGATGTCACGGTGCTGCCGAAGCCGGTGCTGGCGGAACTCAAGTCGCTCTCACCAGGCCTCAGCCTCTTCCTCATGCAGCACCTCGCGTGTGCACTGAACGCCATTGACGCCGGGGACTTCGAACTCGGACTCGCCCATGCGCGCGCGGCACGGACACGCGGGGCTCGCATCGCGACAGTGCGTGAGACCTGCGGCATCGCGGCCTACCAATGCGAGGAGTGGGCGGAGGCGCTCTCGGAACTTCGCACCTACACCCGACTCACGGGAAGCCCGGAGCACCTGCCGGTGATGGCCGATTGCGAGCGAGGCCTTGGGCGGCCGGAGCGCGCGCTCACTCTGGCTCGTTCGCAGGACGTGGGTCGCCTGGACGTCGAGGGACGCATTGAGATGCGCATCGTGGCGGCTGGCGCACGGCGGGATCTCGGTCAGATCGAGGCCGCGGTCACGACGCTTGAATGCAAGGAGCTCACCTCGAAGTCCACTGCGCCATGGTCTGCCAGGCTGCGCTACGCGTACGCCGACATGCTTCTTGCGGCCGGTCGTGCCAAGGAGGCCCGAGAGTGGTTCGTGAAGGCCGCCCTCGTGGACGCCGACGACCTCACGGATGCGGCCGACCGTGCCATGGCCATCGACGTCTGATCGTCGAGGCCAAGCACCGCACACACCACCGATGCCGCCGCAGCGTGCGGGAGCCCTCACGGGCCTCCGCTGCTGCGGCGGCATCGTCATGCGGCGTCATCGCTCCGTCGAGGGCCCAACGCGCAGCGTCCACAGGCCGATGGAGGCGGGATCCATCCACCGCTCCGTCGGTGCTGTCGGAGCGTCGACCTAGCCTCGCGAACGGAGGTCCACATGAACCGATGCACCTTGGAGGGTCGCCTCAGCGGCGCCCCGGAAGAGCGAACCCTGCCCAGCGGTGACTGCCTCGTCACCTTTCGCGTCGTCGTGCCCCGTGACGGGGAATCGCGCGTCGACACCATCGACTGCCAGGTGGACACCGCCGCACTTCGACGGCGACTGCTGCGAATGGAGGACGGCACCACCCTGCACGTGGAGGGCCGCCTGCAGCGCCGCTTCTTCCGCAGCGCCCAAGGGCCTGCCAGCCGGTACGAGGTGCGGGTCGACACCGTGCAGCGCATGCCTGTCGCGAGGTGATGACCCGTGGCTTGCCGAGCGACGGCCCCAAAGCCCAAGGGCAAGCGGTGGCCACCGCGCCGCCCCGCACACGACCGTCACATAGGGTGGCGGTCGTGATCGCCGATGTGCTCATCCTCGACCTCGATGGCGTCGTCTACATCGGACCAGATGCTGTGCCGCATGCCATCGACGCGTTGAATACCCTGGCCGGGCAGGGCATCCGACTCACAGCGGCGACGAACAACGCCAGTCGACCCGCGCCTGAGGTGGGCGACCACCTTCGGCGACTCGGATTGCGCATCGCAGACGACGATGTGATGACGAGCGCGCAGGCCGCAGCCGCGCACCTCGCTGCGATCCTGCCCGCAGGGTCTTCCGTGTTGGCCATCGGTGGGCCGGGCGTGTCGATCGCCCTCACAGAGCATGGCCTCATCCCCTTGCGCGCGAGTGCGGACCTGGCGGCCGCGAGCGCTGCAGCGGACGCAGCCGATGCCCTCCTGATGGGGTACGGGCCCCAGGTGGCGTGGTTCGACCTTGCCGCCGGTCAGTGGGCCATCGATCGTGGCAAGCCGTGGGTGGCCACGAACATGGATCCCACGGTGCCCCAGCCCTACGGTCGCGCCCCCGGCAATGGCGCACTTGTGGGGCTGCTGCAGCGATCCACCGGACGAGACCCCGTCGTCATCGGGAAGCCGCAACCCACCCTCTTCCGGGCAATCGAGCAGCGCACTGGTGCCGCCCGTCCGCTGGTGATCGGCGATCGTCTCGACACCGACGTCGATGGCGCGCGGGCCGCTGGCATGCGCTCGGTGTTCGTCCTCACCGGCGTGCAGTCGATTCACGACCTTGCCGATCGCGATCCGGCGACATGGCCGGATTTCATCGCCCAGGACCTGCGGGCCCTGCTCGGTCCGATCGTCACACTCGAGCGGGATGCCGCGGGTACTGCGCGGGCAGCCGATGCGAACGTCCTCACGGACGCGGTGATCCGCATACATGCTGGCCTCCCGGTGGGGCCGGTGACACTGCCCGAAGCGGCGCTGCCGCTGATCGACCTCGCGCCCCTGCGTCGCGATACGGTGTCCCCATGAGCGAGATGCCCGACGAGCAACTCCCATTGGCGGTTCCGACCACGTGGAATCCCACGGGGGACGTCCGGGTCGACTCTGCCGTGGAACTGCTCAGTGACATCCGGGACCTGCCCCTGCACGAGCAGCACGCCGTGTACGAGGACGTGCACCGCCGTCTGCAGCAGGCCCTGGCGGACGCGACCGGCGCCTGATGCCCCGTCGACTCGACGCCGAGCTGGTCCATCGCGGCCTAGCCCGGTCCCGGGAAGCAGCCAAGGAGCTCATCGAGGCAGGGCAAGTGGTAGTTGCCGGTCTGCTGCAGCCCAAGCCCGCATCGCAAGTGCGAGGGGACGCAGACATCCGCGTCACTGCAGTCGACGACGGCTACGTCTCACGGGGTGCGTACAAGTTGCTCGGCGCACTGGAGCGCTGGATGCCGCAGGGCCTTGTCGTCGCCGGACGCCGGGCGCTCGATGCCGGTGCATCCACCGGGGGATTCACGCAGGTGCTCCTGCAACAGGATGTCGCCGACGTGCTGGCGGTGGATGTGGGATACGGCGTGTTGGCGTGGGAGGTGCGCACCGACCCGCGCGTCCACGTGTTCGAACGCATGAACATCCGTCAAGCCACCCCGGCGGATTTCCCCTTCGCCCCAGACCTTGTGGTGGCGGACCTCTCCTTCATCTCCTTGCGCACCGTGCTGCCGTCGCTCGTTGCCATCGCCGGCAGCCAGGCCGACTTCGTCCTCATGGTGAAGCCACAGTTCGAGGTCGGGCGTGAGGCGGTCGGGAGCGGTGTGGTGCGCGACCCCGCATTGCGCGCACAGGCGGTGCTCGACGTCGCCACGGCCATGCAGGCGCTGGGCCTTGGCGTGCGCGACGTCGTGGCCAGCCCATTGCCCGGGCCGAGTGGCAACGTCGAGTATTTCGTTTGGGCGACCCGTGGGGTTGAATTGCGCGCGGATCTCGCAGCATGCATCGACGCAGCAGTGATGGAGGGGCCCGCATGACCCGTCAGGTCTGCCTCGTGCTGCATGCCAACCGCTCTGACATCCCCGCGCTTGCCCGCCATATTGCGACGCGCCTGCATCGATACGACATCGAGGTGGCCACGCTCGGCGAGGCCCACGAGATCGACGAGCATGCCGCCTTCGATGCGAGCCGTGCGGAGCTTGCCATCGTGCTCGGCGGCGACGGCACCATCCTGCGCGCGGCAGAACTGCTGCGTGAGACCGGTGTGCCCCTGCTCGGCATCAACCTCGGACGTGTCGGATTCCTGGCCGAGCTCGAGGCATCCGACGTCGACCTGCTGGTGACGGCCATCGCGGAACGGCAATGGCGAGTGGAGCCCAGACGCGCCCTCGCCGTGCATGTCACGAATCCGGACGGGGGTGTGTGGGAGTCCTGGGCACTCAATGAGGTGGCCGTGGAGAAGTCACTCCGCGACCGCATGCTCGAGGTCATCGTGAGCGTCGAGGGTCGTCCCGTCATGGCCTGGGCAGGGGACGGTCTCATCTGCGCCACCCCCACGGGATCCACCGCCTACGCCTTCAGCGCCGGTGGGCCCATCTGCTGGCCGGACGTGGACGCACACCTGCTCGTTCCCGTCGCCGCGCACGCCCTCTTCGCACGTCCCCTCGTCACGTCGCCCTCCGCGCAGATCGACATCGCCATCGCCGATGAGCTCGCACCGGCCGTCGTCGTCTGCGATGGCCGCCGCAACACCCTCGCGCAGCCCGGCGCCCACGTCGTCGTAGGGGAGAGCACGCTGCCCGTCCCCTTCGCTCGCATCCACCCGGCACCCTTCGCCGACCGCCTCGTGGCGAAGTTCCAGCTCCCCGTCACGGGATGGCGCAACCGGGAGCAGCAGTGATCCGCGAACTGCAGATCACCAACCTCGGTGTCATCGCGGGCACGCGGCTGGAGTTCGGCCCGGGACTCACGGTGCTCTCGGGAGAGACCGGCGCGGGCAAGACTCTTGTCACCACCGCCCTGTCGCTGCTCCTCGGTGCCAAGGCCGAGCCGTCGCTCGTGCGGCATGGGGCTGCGGAGGCGGTGGTCGAATGTGTCATCGACGCCCCTGCCGACCCGGCAGTCCAGGGGCAGCTCGCCGAACTCGGTGCTGTGACGGACGCGGACGAGCTGATCGTCACACGTACCGTGGCCGGACGGTCGCGGGCCATCGTGGGAGGGCGCACGGTCGCCGCGCCACTGCTGGCGGAGATCGTGGGCGGTGCGGTCACCCTGCACGGGCAGCACGGCCAGACGCGCCTCACCCGATCCGCGGAGCAGCGGGCCATCATCGACGCAGCAGACCCAGCGATCGGTCCGGTCGTCGAGATCGTTCGCGACGCCTGGCGGAATCGGGTCGAGGCCCTCGAGATGCTCGCGCGCACCCGGGCGGAGCGCGACAGCCTCGATCGCACACTCACCGAGTACCGCACACTCGTCGAGGATGTGGAGGCGGTGCAACCGACGCTGGGCGAGGACGCTGCCCTCGACGCGACGATCGCGACGCTGTCCTCCCTCGACGCTGTGGTGCGCGTCGCCAGCGGTGCCGTGGCCGCCCTGCTCGGCTCCGACGAGGTCAGCGATGCGGATGTGACGGCACTCCTCGGCACCCTGCGGCGGCAACTCGAGCACATGCCGGACGTGCCCGAGTTTGCTGCGTGGCACGCGCGCGTCGTCACCTTGCTTGAGGACGCCCAGGCGCTTGGCCATGACATTGCCCGCTACTTGGGTGCGCTGGACGCGGACCCGGCGGCACTGGACGCCGCACTGTCGCGGCGTGCCCAGATCGGGACGCTGCTGCGACGGTACGGGTTGCACCTCTCCGAATTGCTGGACCGGTACGAGCAGGCGCAGGAGGCGCTCGCGCTGGCGGCCGACCCTGAGGCGCGGATCGCCGAACTGCAGGCGCTCGTGGACCGGTGTGATCGCGACCTCGAGGCGGCAGTCGAGCGGCTGCATGACCTGCGAGCGCGGGTCGCCGCGGACCTTGCCACCCGGGTCACCGCCGAATTGCATGCCCTGGGCCTTGCCCACGCCCGCTTCTCCATCGCGGTCGAACGGAACCACGATCCGGGACCCACCGGCGATGACACCGTGACGTTCGCCTTCAGCGCCAATCCCGGCATGCCGGAACAGCCCCTGGCCCTTGTGGGATCAGGTGGCGAGCTCTCACGCGTCATGCTCGCACTCGAGACAGCGCTCCCGGCGGGGGAGGGGCGCACCTTCGTCTTCGACGAGGTGGATGCGGGCATCGGCGGTGCCGCAGCCATCGAGGTGGGTGCGAGGCTGGCCGAGCTGGCGCGCCGCCACCAGGTGATCGTCGTCACGCACCTGGCACAGGTGGCTGCCCATGCGGACGTGCATGTGCTTGTGGAGAAGGTCGTCGAGGCAGACAGCACGACCACGGTGACCCGTGTCCTCGATGCCGAAGCGCGGCCGGGGGAGCTGGCGCGCATGCTGTCGGGGGTCGCCTCCTCGCCGACGGCCGTTGCGCACGCCCGTGAACTCATCGCGGCCGCGCGGCGCACGGAGGCGTGACCGCTCCGGATGTTAGGCTGGTATCCCGTGGAGCGGACGCCGCACCGCATCGACACCTGCGATCCACGGGAGAGCCAATGGCCACCAGCAAGCACATCTTCGTGACCGGCGGCGTCGCCTCCTCACTGGGCAAGGGCCTCACCGCCTCCTCACTGGGCAACCTGCTCACCGCTCGCGGGCTGCGTGTCACCATGCAGAAGCTCGATCCCTACATCAACGTCGATCCCGGCACCATGAACCCGTTCCAGCATGGCGAGGTCTTCGTCACCGAG
>JAKALQ010000080.1 GCA_021824095.1 Actinomycetes bacterium | reverse complement strand
GCGGCGCCCGGGTCGCGGGCGAGCACCCCGAGCCGGTCGACAAGGTCCTCGCGGCCGCCGAGGTCGAGACCAGCCGCGGGCTCATCGAGGAGCAGCAACTCGGGATCTGCCATTTGCGCACGCGCGATCTGCACGCGCTTGCGCTCACCCTCGGAGAGGGTGCCGAAGGTGCGGTCGGCCAGCGCGGCGGCACCCCACAGGTCGAGCAGCGCCAGGGCCCGTGCGTTGTCGATGTGGGCGTACTCCTCGCGCCAGGTGCCGAGGATGCCGTACGCACCCGTGCGCACCACGTCGAGCACGCGCTCGTCCGGGGGAATGTTGCCAGCGAGGGCGGCCGATGCGACACCAATGCGAGGGCGCAGGTCGAACACGTCGGTGAGGCCGAGCAGTTCGCCGAGCACCGATGCCACGCCCTGCGTCGGGTGCAGGAGCGTTGCCGCCAATGCGAGCAGGGTGGTCTTGCCGGCACCGTTGGCACCGAGCACCACCCAGCGGTCGCCGTCGTCGACCCTCCAGCTGACGTCGTCGAGGATGCGCGTGCCGCCACGGACGACGCTCACGCCTGCGAACTCAAGGACCATGGGCGCGAGCCTACGTGCATCGGCGCGATGGCGGTTCGCTAGCCTTCCGCGCATGGTCGACGCCTCCCGCCCGCTCCTCGTCGTCATGGACGTGGACAGCACCGTGATCGAGCAGGAGGTCATCGAGCTCATCGCGGCGCATGCCGGCGTCGAGGATCGCGTGCGTGCTGTGACCGCTGCTGCGATGCGCGGCGAACTCGACTTCGCCGCCTCGCTGCGCGCCCGTGTGGCCCTGCTCGAGGGCCTGCCGGTCACGGTGCTCGACGATGTGCGGGCTGCGGTGCGGCTCACGAACGGTGCCCGCGATCTCGTGGAGGCGCTGCACGCCGCAGGCCATGTCGTGGCCCTCGTGTCGGGCGGATTCGACGTGGTGGTGGCCGACATCGCCACCCAGGTCGGCGCAGATCACTACCGTGCCAACACCCTCGGCGTGGCCGACGGACACCTCACCGGCCTGGTTGAGGGCGAGATCGTCGACCGCGCCGTGAAGGCGCGCATGCTGCAGGAGTTCGCGGCGCTGCACGCGATTTCCCTCGACAACACAGTGGCGGTCGGCGACGGTGCCAACGACCTCGACATGATGCGGGACGCGGGCCTTGGCATCGCGTTCTGCGCCAAGCCCGTCGTGCGCGAGCAGGCGGACACGTCGATCGACGAGCGCGACCTGCGCCTCGTGCTCGATCGCATCGGCATGCGCTGACCACACCGCACGGTGTCGCCGTGCAGGAGGCGCTGCCTGTGGTCAGCCCTCGATGGCGTGCACGCCGCCGTCGACGTGCACGATCTCACCGGTGGTCTTCGGGAACCAGTCGCTCATGAGCGCCACGCAGGCGCGTGCGGCCGGCTCGGTGTCGTCGAAGGTCCAGCCGATCGGGGCGCGTGAGTTCCACACGTCGACGATGGTCTCGAAGCCCGGGATGGAGCTCGCCGCGACCGTGCCGAGGGGGCCGGCAGCCACGAGGTTGGAGCGCACGCCGCGCGGTCCGAGGTCGCGTGCGAGGTAGCGGTTCGTCGATTCGAACGCCGCCTTCGCCACGCCCATCCAGTCGTACACAGGCCAGGCGACAGTGGCGTCGAAGGTGAGGCCGACGATGGAGCCGCCGTTCGGCATGAGCGGCAGCGCCGCCATCGCGAGGGCCTTGAGCGAGTACGCCGAGACGTGCACTGCGGTCGCCACCGACTCCCACGGGGTGTTGAGGAAGTTGCCGCCGAGCGCGTCCTGCGGCGCGAAGGCGATGGAGTGCAGCACCGCATCGATCGACGGCACGTGCGCACGCACGTTGTCGGCGAGGTTCGCGAGATGCTCCTCATTCGTCACATCGAGTTCGACGACGGGCGCTGGTGTGGGCAGTCGCTTGGCCGTGCGCTCCGTGAGCGATGCCTGACGCCCGAAGGAGGTGAGCACGACGGTGCCGCCCTCCTCCTGCACCAGGCGCGCCACGTCATACGCGATCGAACCGGGCGTGAGCACGCCGGTGACGAGCACCGTCTTGCCGGACATGAGTGCCATGCGAACTCCTCAGTGACCCATGCCGAGGCCGCCGTCGACAGGGACCACGGCTCCGGTGATGTACCCCGCTGCCGGCGAGGCGAGGAAGGTCGCGACGTCCGCGACCTCCTCTGGTTGCGCGTAGCGACCGAGTGGCACGCCCGCGATGATCTGTGCGCGACGCTCCTCAGGGAGCTCCGCGGTCATGTCGGTCTCGACGAAGCCCGGTGCGATGACGTTCACGGTGATGCCGCGACCGCCGACCTCACGCGCGAGCGACCGCGCCAGTCCGACGAGTGCCGCCTTGGCCGCGGCGTAGTTCGTCTGCCCCGCCGAGCCGAGCAGTCCGACGACGCTGCCGATGAAGATGATGCGGCCCCGGCGCAGCCGCAGCATGCCCTTCGCGGCACGACGCGACACCCGCAGGGCACCGAAGAGGTTGGTGTTGAGCACGGCGTCGATGTCATCGTCGGACATGCGCATGATGAGGCCGTCTCGCGTGATGCCCGCGTTCGCGACGGCCACCTCGACCGGGCCGAGGTCGCGCTCGACGGCATCGAAGCAGGCCTCGACGCTGGCGGTGTCCGACACGTCGCACACGAACCCGTGGCAGCCCTCGGGTGCCTCACCGGAGCGGGAGGCGACGGCAACGGTGTCACCTGCGGCGAGGAAGGCGCGCGCAATGGCAGCGCCGATGCCCCGATTGCCACCCGTCACGAGCACGATCCGTCCCATGCTGCCTCCCGGGGGCACACCGTATCCGTTACCGCGGGGTATCCTCCGCGCCACCCGCGTCGAGCGCCCACGGACTGTGCTGCAGGCTGTCGGCAGCGCCGTCGGCGTTCTCCCGTCCCGCATTGGCGATGACGACCGCCACCCAGGGCAGGATGAGCGCGCCGACGAACGCGGACCAGCGGATCCAACCATCGGTCACGATGCAGGCGACGAAGCACGTGATGCGGACCGACATCGAGATGAGGTAGCGCTTGTAGCGCCACGCCTGGTCGACGCTCAGGGGCGTGCGGGCACTCGTGACCGAGTACACCGGGGCCGGGTCCATGGTCCTAGCGTAACCGCGCCTAGGCTGCCGCTGTGGAGCAGGCAGGCCGTCGACGGATCGTCGGTCTCACCGCTGCGCTCATCGTGGTGGTGCCGCTCAGTGTGGTGGCAGGGCGCTGGCAGTGGCAGCGGCACCTCTCCCGTGACGCCATGAACGCCGCGGTCATCGCCGCAGAGCACGCCGCGCCCGTGCCCTGGCAGCGCCTGCTCGAGCAGGGCTACCGCGAGTCCATCGACTACCGGCGGGTCACCGCCACCGGCTCCTGGGAGCCGGCAGGCCAACTCCTCGTGCGCCGCCAGGTGGTGAACGGCGAGGTCGGCTTCGTGGTGGCCACACCGTTCCGCGACAACGACGGCACGCTGCTGTGGGTCATGCGCGGCTGGGCGCCCGCCCCGGACGCCGGCATCCCCGCGCCACCCGCAGGCACGCAGACGATCACCGTGCGGGTCCGGCCGGTCGAGGGCAGCGGTCCCCTTGGCGCATCCGACCTGCCCGCCAGGCAGGTGAACCGCATCGATCCCGCGGTGTTGGCGAAGGGCGCGCCCCATGTCGAGGCCATCCTCGAACTGCTGTCGCCAGTGCCGGCACCGCTCGTGCCCCTACCGTGGCCCGATCTGAGCGAGGGCCCGCACCTGGGGTATGTCGTGCAGTGGGGACTCATCGGCCTCACCGCGGTGTTCGTGTACGTACGCATCGTCACCGGTGAGGTGCGGCCACGGCGCGACGATCATGACACTCCCCCGCCACCCGCCGACGAAGTGGCAGCTGCCTGACCTCAGGCGGAGGCATCCTCGTGGGCGCCGGTGGCGAACTGCGTGGTGTAGAGGTCGGCGTACAGGCCGCCTCGGGCCAGCAGCTCGTCATGGCGTCCTTGGTCGACGACCGTGCCGGACTCCATGACGACGATGCGGTCGGCGTCGCGGATGGTGGACAGGCGATGCGCGATGACGAGCGCGGTGCGCCCGTGGAGGGCGAGCGAGAGGGCCCGCTGCACGGCCACCTCAGACTCGGAGTCGAGGTGCGCCGTAGCCTCGTCGAGCACGATGATGCGCGGCTGCTTCAGGAGCACGCGGGCAATAGCCATGCGCTGCTTCTCGCCACCGCTGAGCCGATGCCCGCGATCGCCGACGACGGTGTCGAGCCCGTTCGTGAGGTTCGCCATGAAGTCGGCAAGCTGGGCCCGTTCGAGCGCCTCCAGCAGTTCTGCGTCAGAGGCATCCGGCTTGGCGTAGCGCAGGTTCGCACGGATGGTGTCGTGGAAGAGGTGCGCCTCCTGGCTCACGACGCCGATGGCATCGCGCAGGTGCTGCTGCGAGAGGTCACGCACGTCCACGCCACCGATGCGGATGGCACCGGCGGTGACGTCGTAGAGGCGCGGCAGCAGGGACGCCGTGGTGGACTTGCCGGCACCCGACGGCCCCACGAGGGCCACCATCGCACCGGCCGGCACGTGGAAGCGCACGTCGTGCAGCACCTCGGTGTGCTCCGCGACCGTCTCCTCCTTGGCAACCGACTCCAGCGATGCGAGGGCCACCTCGGCAGCGAGTGGGTAGCTGAAGTCGACGTCATCGAAGTGGATGTCGAGTGGACCCTCGGGCAGCGTCACCGGCCGCTCGGGGTCGCGCACAAGTGACGGCAGGTCCAGCACCTCGAAGATGCGCTCGAACGACACCAGCGCCGTCATCACATCCACGCGCACATTGGCCAGCGCCGTGAGCGGGCCGTACAGGCGCGCCAGCAGTGCGACGAGCGCGAGGAGCGTGCCGACGGTGAGGGTGCCGGCGATGGCCGCCACACCGCCGACGCCATAGGCGAGGGCCGTGGCGAGCCCGGCGACGAGCGCGAGGGCATTGAAGAAGATGCGGTTGTTGAGCGCGATGCGGATGCCGATGTCGCGCACGCGGGCGGCGCGCGACGAGAACAGCTGCGATTCCGCCGACGCATGGCCATAGAGCTTCACGAGGATCGCGCCCGCCACGTTGAAGCGCTCGGTCATCGTGGTGCTCATCTCGGCGTTGAGCGAGAGCTGCTCACGGGTGTAGCTCGCGATGCGACTGCCGATGAGGCGCGCCGGCAACAGGAACAGCGGCACCAGCGCCAGCGACATGAGCGTGATGCTCCACGACAGCGCGAACATCGCCCCGAGGATGGCGATGAGCGACATGACGTTGCCGACGACGTTGTTCAGCGTCGACGTGAATGCCTGCTGCGCCCCGAGCACGTCACCGTTGAGTCGCGACACGAGGGCACCGGTCTGGGTGCGGGTGAAGAAGGCCACCGACTGCCGCTGCACGTGGTCGAACACCTCGGTGCGCAGGTCGTAGATGAGGCCCTCGCCGATGCGCGAGAAGATCCATCGGCCCACCACGCCCACCACGGCGTCGAAGACGGCAAGGCCCGCCAGTCCGAGCGCGCCGCTGACGACGATCGAGCGCACTCCGGGCACCACGCCCTGATCGATGATGCGTCGGATGAGCAGCGGCTGCACCACCACGAGTGCGGCATCGACCATGATGAGTGCGACCACGGCGATGATGCGGCCCCGGTACGGCGACGCGTAGTGCATGACCCGACGCCAGGTGCCGGACTTCAACTGCTGCTCGCGCACACTGCGATCGCGCGTGAAGGAGCGCAGCTGCATCCAGCCGCCGCCTCCGGCACCACCCATCGAGCTCATGCGAGGCTCACGAGGTCGGCGTAGGACTCGGACCACAGATCCTCGACGCCATCGGGCAGCAGGAGCACGCGCTCCGGCTGCAGCGCGCGCACGGCGCCCTCGTCGTGCGTGACGAGGATGATGGCGCCCTCGTATCCGGCGATGGCCTTGAGGATCTCCTCGCGCGAGGCCGGATCGAGGTTGTTCGTCGGCTCGTCGAGCAGCAGCACGTTGGCGCTGGAGACCACGAGGGTGGCGAGCGCGAGGCGCGTCTTCTCGCCACCGCTCAGCACGCCGGCGGGCTTGTGCACGTCGTCGCCGGTGAAGAGGAAGGAGCCGAGGATCTTGCGCACCTCCACCTCCGGCATGTCGATGGCTGCCGCCTGCATGTTCTCGAGCACCGTGCGCCCGGCATCGAGCGTCTCGTGCTCCTGCGCGTAGTAGGCCATCTTGAGTCCATGGCCGGGGATCACATCGCCGGTGTCCGGCGCATCGACGCCGGCGAGGATGCGCAGCAGCGTTGTCTTGCCGGCGCCGTTGAGCCCGAGGATGACGACGCGACTGCCACGGTCGATGGCGAGGTCGACGTCGGTGAACACCTCGAGCGAGCCGTAGCTCTTCGACAGCCCCTCGGCGGTGAGGGGGGTCTTGCCGCATGGCGCGGGCTTGGGGAAGCGCAGGTTCGCCACCTTGTCGCTGCGACGCTCGCCCTCGAGGCCCGCGATGAGGCGCTCGGCACGACGCTCCATGACGTGTGCCGCGGTGGCCTTCGTGGCCTTGGCCCGCAGCTTGTCCGCCTGGGCCTGCAGGGCGGCGGCCTGCCGCTCGGCATTCGCGCGCTCGCGCTTGCGGCGCCGCTCGTCGTCCTCGCGCTGTTTGAGGTAGGCCTTCCACCCCATGTTGTACACATCGAGGACACAGCGGTTGGCGTCGAGGTAGAAGACCTTGTTCACCACGGTGTCGACGAGGTGCACGTCGTGGCTGATAACGATGAGGCCACCGGAGTACTTCGCGAGGAAGTCGCGCAACCAGGCGATGGAATCGGCATCGAGGTGGTTCGTGGGCTCGTCGAGGAGCAAGGTCTCGGCGCCGCTGAAGAGGATGCGGGCGAGTTCGATGCGACGGCGCTGGCCGCCGGAGAGCGTCTCGAGCGGCTGCCCGAGCACCCGCGTGGGCAGGCCGAGGCTCGAGGCGATCGCTGCCGCCTCTGACTCCGCCGCGTACCCACCGGCAGCAAGGAAGGCTGCCTCGGCATTGGCATAGCGACGCATGGCCCGATCCATGTCATCCGCGTTCGCCATGGCCTCCTCGGCGGCACGCAGTCGCTGCACCGTCTCATCGAGTCCGCGTGCCGACAGGATGCGGTCACGGGCGATCACGGAGAGGTCGCCCGTGCGCGGATCCTGCGGCAGGTAGCCGACGGTGCCCGATCGGGTCACCGTGCCCGCGGTGGGCTGGGCCTCCCCGGCGAGCACCTTCGTGAGCGTCGTCTTGCCTGCGCCATTGCGGCCGACGAGCCCCACGCGATCCCCAGGACCGACGCGCAGGGACACGTCGGACAGGAGCAGGCGGGCGCCCACGCGCAGTTCGAGGTCCTGGGTGCTGATCACTGGTGCAGCCTACGCAGTCATGACCACGGCACCTGCCGGGTCCAATTCGGGGCTCAGACGTTGAACCCGAGG
>JAKALQ010000079.1 GCA_021824095.1 Actinomycetes bacterium | reverse complement strand
CGACCTGCCGATCGCCGAAGGGCTCGAGTTCTTCGAGCCGGTGCCGGCGATCGCCCGCCACCTGCGCACGCTCGTCGACGTCGGCCTTGGCTATGTGCGCCTGGGCCAGCCGGCCACGACCCTCTCGGGTGGCGAGGCGCAGCGCGTGAAGCTCGCATCCGAGTTGCAGAAGCGCTCGACCGGGCGCACCGTCTATGTGCTCGACGAGCCCACGACGGGCCTGCACTTCGAGGACATCCGCAAGCTCCTCATCGTGCTGCAGTCGCTCGTGGACAAGGGCAACAGCGTCATCGTCATCGAGCACAATCTCGATGTCGTGAAGAGTGCCGACTGGCTCATCGACATGGGTCCGGAGGGCGGCCATCGCGGTGGCACCGTCGTCGCGCAGGGCACACCCGAGGAGGTCGCCGCGGTGCCGTCAAGCCATACGGGCCGATTCCTCGCCCCCCTGCTCGGGTGAGCCATGGCCGACCCGTCGACCTACCGCCCACGCACGTCCGACATCCCCGATGCGCCGGGGGTGTACCGCTTCCGTGACGGCCGCGGCACGGTCATCTACGTCGGCAAGGCCCGCAGCCTCCGCTCGCGGCTCACGTCGTACTTCCAGGATCCCGCGCAGTTGCATCCGCGCACCTTCGCCATGGTCACCACCGCGTGCTCCGTGGACTGGGTGGTGGTGCAGACCGAGGTCGAGGCGCTGCAGCTCGAATGGCAGTGGATCAAGGAGTACGACCCGCGCTACAACGTGCGCTTCCGTGACGACAAGTCCTACCCCTGGCTCGCCATCACAATGGATGAGGAGTTCCCGCGGGCACAGGTGCTGCGCGGGGAGCGACGCAAGGGGGTGCGTTACTTCGGGCCCTACGTGCAGGCCTGGGCCATCCGCGAGAGCCTCGACCTGCTGCTGCGGGTGTTCCCGGTGCGCACCTGCAGCGGTCCCGTGTTCCGTCGCGCGCAGTTGCAGGACCGTCCCTGCCTGCTCGGCTACATCGAGAAGTGCAGCGCCCCCTGCGTCGGCCGCATCGACGCCCCCGCCCATCGGCGCATCGCGCAGGACCTCGCTGCATTCCTTGACGGCAACACGGGTTCGACCCTGCGTCGCCTGCGTGACGAGATGGCGCAGGCCGCCGCCAATGAGCAGTACGAGTTGGCGGCGCGACTGCGCGATGACATCGGGGCGCTCGACAGCGTCCTCGGTCGCCATGCCGTCGTGCTCGATGAGGCCGTGGATGCCGACCTGCTCGCCATCGCCGAGGATGAGCTGCAGGCGGCAGTGCAACTGTTCCATGTGCGCGGCGGGCGCATCCGCGGCCAGCGTGGCTTCGTGCTTGAGCGCCCGCTCGAGACCGACACGGCGGAACTCGTGACCCAGGTGTGCGAGCGGGTGTACGGCCCGGAGACGGGCAATGACGTGCCGCGCCTCGTGCTCGTGCACAGCGCACCCGCCGATGCCGAGGCGCTGGCGGCCTGGCTCGCAGAGCGCCGGGGGAGCGGCGTGGAGGTGCGCGTGCCACAGCGCGGCGACAAGCGCACCCTCATGGACACCGTCATGGCCAACGCGGACCAGGCCTTGGTGCGCTCCAAGCTCTCGCGAGCCACCGACATCACGGCGCGCAGCCGCGCCCTCGCGGAACTGCAGGAGGCGCTCGGACTGGCGGACTCGCCGCTGCGCATCGAATGCATCGACGTGTCACACCTGCAGGGTGATGACGTCGTGGCCTCGCTCGTGGTGTTCGAGGACGCGTTGCCGCGCAAGCGTGACTACCGACGCTTCGTCCTGCGACACGGGCGTGGCAACGACGACGTCGCGTCCATCGCCGAGGTGGTCCGCCGCCGCTTCGCCCACCAGGTGGAACACCCCGACGACCGTCGCACCTTCGCCTACGAACCCGGACTGCTCGTCATCGACGGGGGACGCCCCCAGGTCACCGCGGCCGCCGCCGCCCTCGCCGAGGTGGGGCGTGACGACATCGCCGTGGTGGGCCTCGCGAAGCGACTCGAGGAACTGTGGCTGCCCGACGACAACATGCCCGTCATCCTGTCGCGCAGCAGCGAGGCCCTGTACCTGCTGCAACGCGCTCGCGATGAGGCCCACCGGTTCGCGCTCCGACACCAGGTGCAGCGGCGCACGAAACGCAGCACGAGCTCCCTCCTCGACGACGTACCCGGCCTCGGTGATGCCCGCAAGGCGGCGCTGCTCGCGGCCTTCCGCAGCGTGCAGCGCATCCGGACGGCGAGCGACGAGGAGCTGCTCGCGCTCCCCGGCTTCGGCCCCACGCTCGTGGCCCGCCTGCGTGCGGCGCTTGCCAAGCCCACGACGCTATTGCCAGCATTCGATGCGGCGACGGGTGAGGTCATCGAGGACGGGAGCGACTGATGGAGATCGTGTTGCTCACGGGCATGTCGGGAGCCGGGCGCTCCACCGCTGCCCGGGCACTCGAGGACCTCGGGTTCTTCGTCACCGACAACCTGCCACCACAGCTGCTCCCGGACGTGCTGCGCATCGCCCGCGACGAGGGCATCGATCGGCTCGCCGTGGTGGTGGATGTGCGCGGCGGGCGCCTGTTCGACCAGTTGCCCCCAGCCCTCGATCGGGTGCGGGCACAGGGGGAGCGGCCCACCATCGTCTTCCTCGAGGCGCGCGATGACGTGCTCGTGCGTCGCTTCGAGTCCAGCCGCCGTCCCCACCCGCTGCAGGCATCGGGACGTGTCCTCGACGGCCTGGCGCGGGAGCGCGACATCGTCGCCCCCCTCCGCGGCGACGCCGACCTGCTGCTCGACACGTCCGACCTCACGCTCCACGACCTCCGTCGTGCCATCGAACGCGCCTTCGAGGCCGATATGCCGGCGCGGCTCAAGGCCACCGTGGTGTCGTTCGGCTTCAAGTACGGCATCCCCGTCGATGCCGACCATGTCGCCGACATGCGCTTCCTGCCGAACCCCTTCTGGGTGCCGGAGCTGCGCGCCCTCTCGGGCCTCGACGAGGCCTGCAACGAGTACGTGGTGTCGCGACCGGGAGCCGTCGAGTTCCTCGACGACTACAGCGCGATGATCCAGCGCATCGCCGACGGCTACCTCGTGGAGGGCAAGCGCTTCGTCACCATCGCGATCGGGTGCACGGGCGGCCGGCATCGCAGCGTCGCCATCGCCGAGCACCTGTCGGCGCGGCTCGTGAAGGCGGGCGTCGAGACCACCGTCATCCACCGCGACCTGGGTCGCGAATGATCGACGGCCCACGCACCGGACCACGCGTGGTGGCCCATGGCGGTGGCCATGGGCTCGCGGCCACCCTGCGGGCACTGCGCGCAGCCACCGACGACATCACCGCCATCGTCGGTGTCGCGGACGACGGTGGCAGCAGCGGGCGGCTGCGACGCGACTTCGGTCTCATCCCACCCGGCGACCTGCGGATGGCCCTTGCGGCGCTGTGCGGAGACGACGAACGCGGGCGCACCTGGGCGCGCGTCGTACAGCACCGGTTCGGCGGCACCGGCGAACTCGCCGGCCACGCGCTCGGCAACCTGCTCATCGCCGGCCTCTGGGAGCACACCGACGACATCGTCACCGGGCTCGCCTGGGTCGCCGACCTGCTCGGCGCACACGGACGTGTGCTGCCGCTGGCCAACCTGCCCCTCGACATCGTCGCCGAGGTGCGCGGCATCGACGCGGCGCGTCCCGAGGAGACGAGCACCGTGCGCGGCCAGGTCGCGGTGGCCCGCACCACCGGCCGCGTCGTGCGCGTGTGCCTTGAGCCGGCGGATGTCCCGGCCTGTCCCGAGGCCCTCGCCGCCGTCGCTGGTGCCGACGCCATCTGCATGGGTCCCGGCTCCTGGTACACGTCGGTGCTGCCGCACCTCATGCTCCCCGATATGCGTCGCGCCATCGAGGCATCCCCGGCCCGGCGCATCTGCGTGCTCAACCTGGAGCCCCAGCGGGGCGAGACAGCCGACTTCCACCTGCACACGCACCTCGACGTGCTGCACGAGTTGGCGCCAGACCTGCGCTTCGACGTCGTCCTCGCCGACCGTCGCATGACGGTGGAACCTCGCGCGCTCGAGGCGAGCGCCGCGCGCCTCGGCGCTGCGCTCGAGGTGTGCGACATCGCTGATCCCACGGCGCCCGGACGGCACCACCCGGACCTGCTGGCAGCGGCCCTGCGCCAACTGCTCCCGACACGGCGCCGCGACAGCATGGCAGGATGACCCCATGGCCATGACCGCTGGCGTGAAGGACGAGCTCTCGCACCTCGCCATCACGAAGTCCTGCTGCCGCAAGGCGGAGGTTGCCGCGCTGCTGCGTTTCGGCGGCTCGCTGCACCTCGTGCGCGGCCAGGTGGTCGTCGAGGCCGAGCTGGATCACGCCATGGCGGCGCGACGCCTGCGTCGCGACATCTTCGAGGTGTTCGGCCACGAGGCCGAGATCTCCGTGGTGCAGGCGGCCGGCATCCGCAAGGGCTCTCGCTACATCGTGCGCGTCGAACAGGGCGGCGACCGCCTCGCGGCGCAGGTGGGGCTCGTCGATGCCCAGCGCCGCCCCATCCGCGGCCTGCCCCCGTCGGTCGTCTCCGGCGGTATCTGCGATGCGGAGGCAGCATGGCGTGGGGCCTTCCTGGCGCACGGCTCGCTCACCGAACCGGGCCGCGCGGGCTCACTCGAGATCACCTGCCCGGGCCCGGAGGCCGCCCTCGCCCTCGTGGGTGCAGCCCGACGGCTCGGCATCCCGGCGAAGGCGCGCGAGGTGCGCAACGTCGACCGCGTCGTCGTGCGCGACGGTGAGGCCATCAGCAACCTGCTCGCCCGCATGGGCGCCCACGAGACCGTGCTGCAGTGGGAGGAGCGGCGCATGCGCCGCGAGGTGCGGGCCACGGCCAACCGTCTCGCCAACTTCGATGACGCCAACATGCGCCGCAGCGCCCGTGCCGCGGTGGCGGCGAGCGCCCGCGTGCATCGCGCCCTCGAGATCCTCGCGAGCGACGTGCCGGAGCACCTCGCCGAGGCCGGCCGCCTGCGGGTGCTGCACGGACAGGCGAGCCTCGAGGAGCTCGGCGCCCTCGCCGACCCGCCCATGACGAAGGACGCCGTGGCGGGCCGCATCCGTCGCCTCCTCGCCATGGCCGACCAGCGCGCGCACGAGCTCGGCATCCCCGACACGGAGGCCTCGCTCGGCCCCGACCTCGTCGCGGAGTGATGCGCAGGACCTTCGCCCTGCAAAGTGCGCCGAACGGCGCGCATATACGGCATTCTTACGTCGAACGGCGCGACTCACGTGCCGAACCCTTCGTTCCTGGAGATGACCGGCAGCGATAGACTCCGTGGGTCCCAAGCGAACCTATCCCAGGGAGTCCACGTGACCGTGAAGGTCGGCATCAACGGATTTGGCCGTATTGGCCGCAACTACTTCCGCGCACTGCTCGAGCAGGGTGCGGATGTGCAGGTCGTCGGTATCAACGACCTCACCGACATCAAGACCCTCGCCCACCTGCTGAAGTACGACTCGATCCTCGGCCGCATCAACGCGACCGTCGCGGTCGAGGGCGACGCCATCGTCGTCAACGGTGCGGCGATCAAGGTCATCGCGGAGCGCGATCCCGCTGCCCTCCCGTGGGCCGCGCTGGGTGCCGACGTCGTCATCGAGTCGACGGGCCGCTTCGTCGATGCCGAGTCGGCGGGCAAGCACCTCGCCGCCGGCGCCAAGAAGGTCATCATCTCCGCGCCGGCCAAGGGCGAGGACATCACGATCGTCATGGGCGTGAACGACGGCCTCTACGACGCGTCGAAGCACCACATCATCTCGAACGCCTCGTGCACCACGAACTGCCTCGCGCCGATGGCGAAGGTGCTCGACGAGACCTTCGGGATCGTGAAGGGCATGATGACCACGATCCACGCCTACACGAACGATCAGGTCATCCTCGACTTCCCGCACAAGGACCTGCGTCGCGCCCGCGCCGCCGCGCAGAACATCATCCCCACCACGACGGGTGCCGCGAAGGCCATCTCGCTCGTGCTGCCGCAGCTCAAGGGCAAGCTCGACGGCTACGCCATGCGCGTGCCGGTGCCGACGGGTTCTGCCACCGACCTCACCGTGCAACTCGGCCGCGAGGTCACGAAGGACGAGGTGAACGCCGCGCTCAAGGCCGCCGCCGAGGGTCCGCTCAAGGGCATCCTCTCCTACACCGAGGACCCGATCGTCTCCACCGACATCGTGACCGACCCGTCGTCGTGCACCTTCGACGCCGGCCTCACCTATGTGAACGGTGACCAGATCAAGGTCGTCGGCTGGTACGACAACGAGTGGGGCTACTCCAACCGCCTCGTCGACCTCACGAAGCTCGTGGGTTCAAAGCTGTGACCATCCGGCAGCTCGAGGATCTCGACGTTGCAGGTCGGCGCGTACTCGTACGCGCCGACTTCAACGTTCCCTTCGCGAAGGGCGACGGCCCCCGCACCATCACCGATGACGGCCGTATCCGCGCTGCGCTGCCGACGATCACCTACCTCGTCGAGCACGGTGCGAAGGTCATCCTCACCGCCCACCTCGGTCGGCCGAAGAACGGCCCGGCGCCCGAGTTCTCCCTCGAGCCCGTCGCCGTGCGCCTCGCCGAGCTGCTCGGTCGTCCCGTGGCCTTCGCCACGGACGTCACCGGGCCCTCGGCCCGTGCCACCGTCGCCGCCCTCGCTGACGGCGACGTGTGCCTGCTCGAGAACGTGCGCTTCGACCCTCGCGACCAGTCCAAGGTCGTCGAGGAGCGCGCTGCCATGGCCGCCGAGCTCGCCGAGTTCGCCGACCTCTTCGTCTCGGACGGCTTCGGCGTGGTGCATCGCGAGGAGGCCACCGTCACCGACGTCGCCCGCGTGCTGCCCCATGCAGCAGGCCGGCTCGTCGGCCAGGAGGCCGCCGTCTTCCGCAAGGTGCTCGAGGCTCCCGATCGCCCGTACGTCGTCGTCCTCGGCGGCTCCAAGGTGTCGGACAAGCTCGGGGTCATTGGCAATCTGCTGAAGGTCGTCGACACCCTCCTCATCGGTGGCGGCATGTGCTTCACCTTCCTCGCGGCCCAGGGCCACGAGGTGGGCGACTCGCTGCTCGAGGCCGACCAGATCGACACCGTCCGTGGCTTCATCGCCACGGCCGCCGAGCGCGGTGTGCAGCTGCTGCTGCCCACGGACGTCGTGGTGGCTGATGCCTTCGCTGCCGACGCCAACACGAAGGTGGTGCCCGCATCGGGCATCGAGGCCGGTTGGCGTGGGCTCGACATCGGTCCCGAGACGCAGGCGGCCTTCGCCGCGGCCGTCGCGGGGGCGCGCACGGTCGTCTGGAACGGCCCCATGGGCGTATTCGAGATGGCGCCGTTCGCGGCCGGTACCCGGGCCGTTGCCCAGGCCATGGTCGACAGCGACGCCATGACGGTCGTCGGCGGCGGCGACTCGGCAGCTGCCGTGCGCACGCTCGGCCTCGACGAGGCAGCGTTCACGCACATCTCAACCGGTGGTGGGG
>JAKALQ010000078.1 GCA_021824095.1 Actinomycetes bacterium | reverse complement strand
CCCATGTGGCGGCCGGCCGCGGTCCCTGCGCCCGCGCCTACGTGCACACCGGCATGGTGGGCCTCGACGGCGAGAAGATGAGCAAGAGCAAGGGCAACCTGGTGTTCGTCGGTCGCCTGCGTGAGGCCGGCCATGACCCCATCGCCATCCGTCTGGCCATCCTCGCCCACCACTACCGCAGCGACTGGGACTGGACCGACGCCGGCCTCGCCGACGCCGAGGCGCGCCTCGCCCGCTGGCGTGCCGCCGTCTCCCGTGACTCGGGACCTGCCGCCGATGAGACCCTCGCCGCCATCCGCCGCCACCTTGCCGACGACCTCGACGCGCCCGCTGCCCTCACTGCCGTCGACCGATGGGCGGAAGCCCAGTTGGCACACGGCGGCGAAGACCCCGCGGCAACCGGCCTCATCGCGCGCGCCGTCGACGCCCTGCTCGGCATCAGCCTCTAGAAGGAGTCTCATGGACATCACCGCACTCCCGGTCTGGGACGCGCTCGACGAGCATGCCGACGAGATCGCCTTCACCACCATCCGCGACCTCTTCGCCATCGAGCCTGATCGCGTGCAGCGTTGCACCATCGAGGCCGCGGGCCTCGCGCTCGACTGGTCGAAGCATCGGGCCACGGCGCACACCCACGCCCTGCTGCTCGATCTCGCCCGCGCCGCCGGCGTCGAGGCCCGGCGCGATGCCATGTTCCGCGGTGAGCGCATCAACTCGACGGAGCACCGCTCGGTGCTCCACGTGGCCCTGCGCACGCCGGCAGGGCAGCAGCTCATCGTCGACGGCGTCGACGTGATCACCGACGTGCAGCGTGAGCTCGCGCGCATGGAGGCCTTCGCCACGCGCATCCGCAACCGCGAGTTCCTCGGGCACACCGGGCAGCCGATCACCACGATCGTGAACATCGGCATCGGCGGCTCCGACCTCGGGCCGGTCATGGCCTTCGAGGCGCTGCGCCACTACGCCGATCGTGGCCTCACCATCCGCTACGTCTCCAACGTCGACGGCACCGACATCACCGAGGCGCTCGCGGACCTCGATGCGGCGCACACGCTCTTCATCATCTCGTCGAAGACCTTCACCACCTCCGAGACCATGACGAACGCGTCCACCGCGCTCGCCTGGCTGCGCACGCACCTCGGTGATGACGTCGACGTGGCTCGCCACTTCGCTGCCGTCTCCACGAACGCGGCGAAGGTGGCGGAGTTCGGCATCGATCCGGCGAACGTTGTGGGCTTCTGGGACTGGGTTGGTGGGCGCTTCTCCATGGACTCCGCCATCGGCCTGTCCACCATGATCGCCATCGGTCCCGACGGCTTCCGTCGCCTCCTTGCGGGCTTCCACGCGATGGACGAGCACTTCCGCACCGCCCCGCTCGAGGCGAACATGCCGGTCACCATGGCGCTGCTCGGCGTCTGGTACCGCGACTTCTTCGGTGCCCAGTCGGTGGCGGTGCTGCCCTACGAGCAGTACCTCAAGCGCTTCCCGGCCTACCTGCAGCAGCTCACCATGGAGAGCAACGGCAAGTCGGTGCACCACGACGGCAGCGAGGTCGAGGTCGAGACCGGCGCGGTGTACTGGGGCGAGCCCGGCACCAACGGCCAGCACTCCTTCCACCAGCTGCTGCACCAGGGCACCACGATGATCCCCGTCGACTTCCTCGTCGGCCTGTCGTCGCTCAACCCGGTGGGGGAGCACCAGGAGCTGCTCGTCTCCAACGTGCTCGCACAGGCCTCGGTGCTCGCCTTCGGCAAGACCGCCGACGAGATCGCCGACGAGGGCGTGGCGGCCGACCTGGTGCCGCACAAGGTGATGCCGGGCAACCGTCCGTCGAGCCTGCTCATGTACGACGTGCTCACGCCGGAGGTGCTCGGCGCACTCGTCGCCCTCTACGAGCACATCGTGTTCGTGCAGGGCGTCATCTGGGACGTGAACTCGTTCGACCAGTGGGGTGTGGAGCTCGGCAAGGTCATGGCGAGCCGCATCGTGCCCGCACTGCGGGGCGGGGACGTCACGGCGTTCGACGCCTCGACGCAGGCCGCGGTGGCGCGCTTCCGCGCCCGTCACGCCGGCTGAGCGGCACGCCGCTGCCGGCGCCCTGATGGCGCCGCTCCGCGGTCAGTCGTTGCCCTGCCGACGCAGGTAGCGCTCGAACTCCTGGGCGATCGACTCACCCGACGAGGGGTCGGGGGTGTCGGCGTCGTGCACCGCCTCGAGCTGGTGCACGTAGGCGAGCAGCTCATCGTTGCCGTCGGCGAGCTCGTCCACGTCGGTCTCCCAGGCATGCGCCTCCTCCGGCAGGTCGGCCACCGGGATGCGCACGTCGAGCACCTCCTCGAGCGCCGACACGAGCGCCAGCGAGCCCTTGGGTGACGGCGGCTGTGCGGCATAGTGCGGCATCGCTGCCCACAGTGACACCACGGGGATGTCGGCGGCGGCGCAGGCAGCGCCGAGCACGCCGATGATGCCGGTGGGACCCTCGTAGCGTGACGGCTCGAGGCCGAAGCGACGGTTCACCACCTCGCTGGAGCCGGTGGCGTTCACGGGGATGGGCCGCGTGTGCGGGGTCTCGGCCAACATGGCACCGAGCGTGACGACCAGCCGTACATCGAGTTCGCGCATGATGGCGAGCAGCTCCTCGGTGAAGCTGCGCCAGCGGTTGTTGGGCTCGATGCCACGCATCACGAGGATGCTGCGGTCGGTGCCCGTGGGGTGGGTCTCGAACACCCGGGTGGTGGGGAACACCACCTGACGCACCCCGTCCTCATCGATGACGGACTCGGGCCGGTTCACCTGGAAGTCGTAGTACTCCTCCGGGTCCAGCGCACCGAGCTCGTCGCCGTCCCACACCTCGAGCAGGTGGTCCAGGGCGCCGGTGGCCGCCTCGGCCGCGTCGTTCCAGCCCTCGAAGGCCACGACGAGCACGGCGTCACGCGTGTCCGGAAGGCGCATCTCGTCGTAGGTCATGCCGCCTCCTCGATCCATGGCAACAGTAGCGCGGCCACCGCGTTCGGCATCTCGAGCGGCAGGTGCCGCGATGCCCCCTGTACTGCCACCGCCTCGTCGGCGTGGTCGTACACATCGGAGGCCTCGACAACGGGGCCATCTGCCTCGGTGGCGTACACGAGCAGCAGCGGTGCATCGCGCCGTCCGCGACGCAGGGGCTTGGCGGTGGTGGCGCCGAGCGTGCAGGCGGCCAGGGTCTCGGCGTCGCGCGCCCCCGCCATGCCCGCCGGTCGCTGCACGTCCCCCTCGATCGGTGCCGGTGACCGGCCGAGGAGCGGGTTCACGGCCACCACGCTGCCGGCATCGTCGAAGGCGAGGGCGATGTCGGCGCCCCAGCCATGCCCGCACACCACGGGGTCGGCGCACCCGAGCGCACGCACGAGTGCCGTGAGGTCGCGCACCATGCGCTTGCGCGAGGGTGACTCGCCCACGGTGCTCGTGCCATGGCCGCGCAGGTCCGGCACGAGCAGGCGGATGCGCGGATCGCGCTGCCGCAGCCGCGTCACCACGCCGTCCCAGGCCGTGCCATCGGCGTCGAGGTCGTGCAGCAGCACGACCGCCGGCCCTGTGCCCTCGTGCTCGACGACGTGCAGCACGGCTCCGTCGTTCATCGTGATCTCGTGCTCGCGCATGTCACACCCCTTCGATCGGCACAGGCTCGAAGCGCGGCTCGAACCCGCTCTTCGCCGGGCAGCGCTGCTGGAACGAGCACCAGTCGCACAACCGCGACGGCTTGGCCTGCCAGGTGGCGGTGTCATTGGCGCGCTTCATGGCCTGCCACACCTCGCGCACACGATCCGCGGTGCGCGTCAGGTCGCCGCGACGCGGGTCCTCGACAAGGCGCTCGGCGTCACCCAGGTAGAGCATGAGCAGGCGTCGCACCGGCATGTCGTGCTCCTGCTCCCACAGCAGCGCGTAGCAGCGCAACTGGAACAGGGCCTTGTCCTCGAAGCCGCGTGTGGGGCGCTTGCCGGTCTTGTAGTCGACGATCCGCACCTCACCCGTGGGCGCGATATCGATCCGATCGACGTAGCCGTTGAGCCACAGGTCGTCGTCGATGCGGCCGCGCACATAGTGCTCGCGGTGCGACGCGTCGAAACTGTCGGGCCGTTCGACGAGGAAGTAGCGGGCGATGAACGCCGGGAGGCTGTCGAGGAAGGCGGACACCGCAGCCGGCGACGCCGGCGCAGCGTCATCCGGCCAGGCGAGGCTGGCATCGATCGCGAATCGGGCCTGGGGGTCGGCCTCGACGACCGACGCGAAGGCGCGGGCGAGGTCGGCCACGGCCGCCTCCTCGGTGCGTTGCTCCCGCGGCCAGTCGAAGAGGTCCTCGAGCACCTTGTGCACCACGGTGCCGCGCAGGGCCTCCATGCCCGGACGCTCGGGGAGCCGGTCGATGCTGCGGTAGCGGAACTTCAGCGGGCAGGACGTGAAGTCGGCGATCCGCGATGGGGAAAGCGTGGCCTTGAGCGTCGGTCCGGTCATGCCCCCGAGCCTAGGCGGCGGCACCGACGACCGCCGGGTGCCCGCACCTCGGCTACCCTCGGCCCGTGTCGAAGCGTGGGCCCTTCGCGGCCGGTGACCGGGTGCAGCTGTCCGATGCCAAGGGACGGCTGCACAGCCTGACCCTGCAGGTGGGTGGCTCGTTCCACACGCACCGGGGCGGCATCCCGCACGACGACATCATCGGCCTGCCCGAGGGCAGCATCGTGACGTCGGCCGGCGGCACCGACTACCTGTGCCTTCGCCCACTGCTCCTCGACCACGTGCTCGCCATGCCGCGCGGCGCGGCCGTCATCTACCCCAAGGACTCCGCGCAGATCGTCACGAACGCCGACGTGTTCCCCGGCGCCGTCGTGGTCGAGGCCGGTGTCGGCAGCGGCGGACTCAGCGGCTACCTGTTGCGGGCGGTGGGGGAGCGCGGCGAGCTGCACTCCTTCGAGCGCCGCGACGACTTCGCCGCCACTGCGCAGCGCAACGTCGCGTCCTTCCTCGGCGAGGCTCCGGCGAACTGGCATGTGCGGGTCGGCGACCTGCAGGACGAGCTGCCCCGCCTGCCCGAGCTGCAGGGTCGTGTCGACCGCGTCATCCTCGACATGCTCGCGCCCTGGGAGTGCCTCGACGCGGTGGAGGCCGCCATCGTCCCCGGCGGCGTGCTCTGCACCTACATCGCCACCACGACGCAGATGTCGAAGTTCGTCGAGATCCTGCGCCTGCGCCGCGCCTGGACCGAGCCCCGGGCCTGGGAGTCGCTCGTGCGCACCTGGCACCTCGAGGGCCTGGCCGTCCGCCCCGACCACCGCATGATCGGGCACACCGGCTTCCTCGTCACCGCCCGTCGCATGGCACCCGGCGTCCAGCCCTTCGTGCGCCGCACGAAGCCGGCGAAGGGGGCGTACGGCGACGACTACGTGCAGCCCGACGTGGGCACCGACACGCCCTGACGGGCCGCCCGCAGCACCGGCATAGGGTTGCCGTATGAGCGATCGCGTGACCATGCTCGAGGACCAGGTGCAACAGCTGCGGACCGAGCTGCAGTCCGCGCGTGCCGCCAACGACCGCCTCGCCATCACCCTGAAGGAGGCGCGCGAGCAGCTCGTCGCCATCCGCAGTGAGGTCGAGCGCCTGTCGCTGCCGCCGAGCGGCTACGCCACCGTCATCGCCGCCCACGACCTCGCGAACATCGACGTGTCGTTCCAGGGGCGGCAGTTCCGCGTCGTCGCCATGCCCGGCATCGATGTCACCGACCTGCAGCCCGGTCGCCTCGTGCGCCTCAACGAGTCGCAGGTGGTCATCGCCGTCGCCGACTGGGAGCGCACCGGTGAGGTGGTGACGCTGCGCGAGACGGTCGACGACGGCGAGCGCGTGCTCGTCATGACGCACACCGACGAGGAGCGCATGGTGCGCCTCGCGGAGCCGCTGCGCGGGACGCGCCTACGCATCGGCGAGAGCCTGCTGCTCGACTCGCGCTCCGGCTTCGTCTACGAGCGGGTGCCGAAGCCCGACGTCGAGGACCTCATCCTCGAGGAGGTGCCGGACGTCTCCTACGAGCAGATCGGTGGCCTGGCACCGCAGATCGAGGCCATCCGTGACGCCGTCGAGATGCCCTTCCTGCACCCCGAGCTGTTCCACGAGCACGACCTCGCCGCGCCGAAGGGCATCCTGCTCTACGGTCCACCCGGCTGCGGCAAGACGCTCATCGCGAAGGCCGTCGCCAACTCCCTCGCCCAGCAGGTGGCGATCCGCACCGGCATCACCGGCACGAAGTCGTACTTCCTCAACGTCAAGGGCCCCGAGCTGCTGAACAAGTACGTGGGCGAGACCGAGCGGCACATCCGCACGATCTTCCATCGCGCCCGCGAGAAGGCGAACGACGGCATGCCCGTCATCGTCTTCTTCGACGAGATGGACTCGCTCTTCCGCACCCGTGGCACCGGCGTGAGCAGCGATGTCGAGACGACGATCGTGCCGCAGCTGCTCGCCGAGATCGACGGTGTGGAGCGCCTCTCCAACGTCATCGTCATCGGCGCCTCCAACCGCGAGGACATGATCGACCCGGCGATCCTGCGCCCGGGCCGCCTCGACGTGAAGATCAAGATCGAGCGTCCCGACGCCGACGCCGCCCGCGACATCATGGGTAAGTACCTGCGCGCCGACATCCCGCTGCACCCGGACGAGCTCGCGCGGCACGGTGGCGACGCCGAGGCCACGGCCCGCGCGCTCATCGACACGGCCGTCGACCACATGTACTCCCTCGACGACCGCAACCGCTTCCTCGAGGTCACCTACGCGAACGGCGACAAGGAGGTCCTGTACTTCAAGGACTTCAACTCCGGGGCCATGCTCGAGAACATCGTGAGCCGCGCCAAGAAGGCAGCGATCAAGGACTTCCTCTCCGGCGCCGGCCGCGGCCTGCGCGAGCAGCACCTCGTCGACGCCTGCACGCAGGAGTTCCGCGAGAACGAGGACCTCCCGAACACCACGAACCCCGATGACTGGGCGCGCATCTCCGGCAAGAAGGGCGAGCGCATCGTGTTCATCCGCACCCTCATCGACGGCCAGTCCGGCAGCGGCCGTGCCATCGAGGCGGCCAACACCTCGGGGCGCTACCTGTGATCAGTTGCCGCCGCGTCATGGGCATCGAGACGGAGTACGGCATCACCCTGCCGGGCTTCGCTGAGGCCAACTCCACCACGCTCTCCACCCACATCGTGCAGGGCTACGCGCGCGTGGCGCTCGACGAGTCCCTGTGGCGCGCCCGCTGGGACTACTACGCCGAGATGCCCCTGCGCGACGCCCGGGGCTTCGACCTCTCCATGGCCGACGCCGACCCCAGCATGCTCACGAACACCGAGGGCGAGTTCGCCAACGTGGTGCTCACGAACGGCGCCCGCCTCTACGTCGACCACGCCCACCCCGAGTACTCGGCACCCGAGGTGCTCTCGCCCCGCGATGCCGCGCTGTACGACGCCGCGGGCGTGCGCATCATGGAGCGGGCGGCGGAGGCGGTCGGACGCTTCGGTGAGCGTCACTCGATCCAGCTGTACAAGAACAACTCCGACAACAAGGGCGCCTCCTACGGCACACACGAGAACTTCCTCGTACGCCGCTCCGTGCCCTTCAGCAGCCTCGTGGCCGCCCTCACCCCGTTCTTCATCACCCGCCAGCTGTTCACGGGCGCCGGTCGCGTGGGGCTCGGCCAGATCGGCGAC
>JAKALQ010000012.1 GCA_021824095.1 Actinomycetes bacterium | reverse complement strand
CGCCGCCAGCCCCGCGAGGGCCGGGACGCAGCGCACGCCGTGGGCGTCATCGGTGGCAAGTTCGTCGAGCTCGCTGGCATCACGGATGAGCCCGACGTCCCCGAGCCATCGCACGGCCGACGCCACGGTGAACACCTGCCCATCGGCGCAGTACTGGGTGCCCCCGCGCGCACGCCACGCGACGGACACGGTGAGTCCGTGCGTCGATCGGGTGGGCAGCGCACCGCTGTTCGCGAGGAGGAAGGCGCCGGTGCCGAAGGTGCACTTCGCCTGCCCCGCCTCGAGGCACTCCTCGGCGAGCAGCGCCGCCTGCTGGTCGACGATCGCCCCCGCCACGGGCACCTCGCCACCGAAGGCGCGAGTGCGGCCGATAACGGCGTCGTTGTCGACGATGTCCGGCATGCGCTCACCCGTGAGGCCGAAGAGTGCGAGCAGCTCGTCGTCGTAGGCAACGTCATCGAGGCGGGTGACGAGTGAACGGCTGGCCGTGGCCGCGTCCGTGACGAAGGCGCCGGTGAGGTGGTGCAGCAGCCACGCGTCCGTGGTGCTGACGACGCCCTCGGTCCACCCGTGCCGCCGCAGCCAGGCCAGCTTGGGTGCGGAGAAGTAGGGGTCGAGCACCAGCCCGGTGCGCTCGTGCACCAGGTCGGCGTGGGCCGCCAGTGGGGCGCACACCTCCTGGGCGCGGCCGTCCTGCCACACGATGATCGGTGACAACGCGCGACCGTCGGACGGGTCCCAGGCGAGGACCGACTCGCCCTGGTTCGTGAGGGCCACGGCGTCGAGGCCACCACCCGCATCGGCCGCGGCGCGACGTCCAGCCTCGAGCACGGAGGCGAGGAGCGCCTCCGGGTCCTGCTCGACGATGCCGCCGGCGCGGTAGTCCGGCCGGATCGGCACCTCGGCGATGGATCGGATGCTGTCGTCGCCGTCCACAACCACGGCCTTCGTGCCGGACGTGCCCTGGTCGATCGCAAGCACCCGCATGGGCCGCACCTCCATGCGCATCGAAGCCGACCGGTGCAGGCGAGGGCCAGTGGCGTGCGCCGAAGCTACGCGACGTCGCGTCGCAACGACGTGACGAGTGCGATGAGCGCGAGCACCGCGGCATAGCCGAGGAGCAGCAGCGTGCTCGCCCAGGGACCCAGGCCATTGCTGGTGTCGATGGCCGCCTGCGGGGTGCGCACCTGCACGGCGATGTCGAGCACCGACGTGATGGCACCGCGGATGGACCAACGCCCGATCCAGTCGGCGAAGACGACGAGCAGGCCCTCGACGAGTTGCAGCCACAGCAGGGACACGACGATGGCGAGCACCTGATTGCGCAGCAGCGATCCGACGGCCACGCCCATGATGCCGAGCACCGCACCAACGAGCACCGATCCGGCCATGACGCGGGTGTAGGCGTCGAAGGGCAGCACCGCGTGCGCATAGCGCTGCACGTACAGGCCGGACGCGATCATGCCGAGTGCGGTGGACAGGAACTGCAGGATGGCGCCGAGCGCGGCGGCCACCACCATCTTCGCCAGCATCACCGTGCGACGGTCGGGCTGCGCGAGGTAGGTGGCGATCGCCGTGCCATGCCGGAACTCGGTGGTCATCACGAGGATGCCGAGGACGAGGGCGAACACGTAGCCGCCCGTCGTCGACGACACCACGAGGTGCATCGTGGAGGCGTCGGTGAGCGCCATCGGCAATTGCTGCCGCCGTGGCAACTGCGTGGTGGCGATGAGTGACACCGCACTCACGGCGGCGAGCGCGGAGGCCGCGAGGACGATGCCGTAGGTGGTGCGCTGGTAGCGCGCCTTGCGCGCCTCGGCGCGGAGGGTGGCCCGCATCATCGTCCCGTCCCCTCGGTGAGTGCGAGGAAGGTCTCCTCGAGCGAGTGCGAGCCGCACACCTCGCGCAGGCCGCCCTGCGCCCGCAGGTCGCCGTGATCCATGATGAAGACGTCGTCGACCGTCTGCTCCATCTCGGCGAGCTGATGCGAGCTCACGAGCACGGTGCGACCCTCGGCCGCCAGGGTGCGCAGCAGGCCCCGCAACCACACGATGGCGTGCGGGTCGAGGCCGTTTGCCGGCTCGTCGAGGATGAGGGTGTCGGGGTCGCCGAGCAGGCCCGCGGCGATGGCAAGGCGCTGGCGCATGCCGAGCGAGTACCCACGGACGCGGCGACCGGCATCCCCCGTGAGCGACACCACCTCCAGCACCCGCGCCACGTTGGCGTCGTCGACGTCGATCGCGGCCGCGATGACGCGCAGGTTGGCCACGGCGCTGAGCCCGGGATGGAAGCCGCGCGTCTCGAGCACGGTGCCGATGCGCCGACCCGCGTGCGCCACTGCCCCGTACGCCACCCCATCGATGGTGGCAGTGCCGGACGTGGGCGCAGCGAGCCCGAGCAGGCACTTGAGTGCCGTGCTCTTGCCCGCCCCATTGGGGCCGAGCATGCCCGTCACCACCCCCGGCCGGATGTCGCCCGTGAGGTCACGGACGGCCACCGTGTCGCCGTACCGCTTGGTGAGCCCGTCGTAGCGAAGCGTCGCTCCCTGCATGCCGTGAGCCTATGCCGCTCCCCCGTCGAGGGGGCCAACGCCAAGCGAGCATCCGGTGCTCGCAAGGCGAATGCAAGGAAGCCCCGACCCATGGGACGGGCGCATGGTGCGGCCCCGATACTGCCGCTGCCGGGCAGACGGAGGTGGGGCATGTCGCGAGGCGTTCGATCGCGGCTGCCGTGGCTGCTGGCACTCGTCGTGCTCTCCGTGGCCGTGGTGCTCGTGGTGCCACGGCTCACCACGCGATCGACGGGCGCAGCGATCCACCCGCAGCCGGTGCCGAGCCGGGTGCTCCCGCCCCTGCTGCACCCACCGCAGGGCCTGCACTGGCGCATGCCACCCGCGTCACCGCACCTCGCCGTGGCCACCGCCGACCACGGCGCCACGTCATGGCTGTGGATGGACCCGCAGTACCTGCGCTTCCGCTTCCTGCCGGGCTACAGCCGGCCCGAGGGTGGCCCACGCACGCGCGCGGACCACAATCCCGCCACCTGGGTGCCGGCCATGGTGGCCGCCTTCAACGGCGGGTACAAGCTCTCGGACCACGTGGGCGGCTACTACTACCTCGGCCACACGGTGTCGCCGCTGCGGCGGGGCTACGCGTCGATGGTCTTCTACCGCGACGGCACCATGCGCGTCGGCGTCTGGGGCTGGAACGTGCACATGACGCCGGATGTCGTGGCCGTGCGCCAGAACATGAAGCCCCTCGTGTGGCGCGGGGTGTCGCAGACGCGTCCCACCGACACGCAATCGACGTGGGGCTTCAACATGGTGCACGGCTGGTGGATCGCCAACCGCTCCGCGCTCGGCATGCGGGCGGACGGCTCACTCGTGTTCGTGTACGGCCACCACCTCACGCCGTCACAGATGGCGCAGCGGCTCATCCGCGCCGGTGTGCGCACGGCTATCGCGCTTGACATGAACGGGTGGTGGCCCACCGGCTTCCTGTACTCGCACTACCGGTCGCACATCGTGGGCGCGAAGATCAACGGCTTCATCCAACGCTCGCCGTCGGTGTACCTCGACACCTACAGCTCGGACTTCGTCGCAGTGCTCGGCACCGGCGCGTAGCCGTCAGGCCTCGGCACCCGGCAGGTAGGCCGTGACGACGAGGCCGAGCGCGGGGTGCTCGACGGCACTTGCCTGGCCGCCGGGCACCTGCATGCGTCGCATGCGGATCGCGCAGCCGAGCGATGCGGCGCGCTCCTCGAAGGCCTCGAGGTCCGCCGCACGGACGATCGGAGTCCAGGCATTCGCACGACCCTCGGGGGCCTGGGAGATGGACGCGACCGACATGCCACCCTGCGTGAGCATGCCGCCGACCTCCGTCGGCGTGAAGCCGAGGCCGAAGGCGCGCTGGTAGAAGGCGGCGGCTGCCGGCACGTCGTGCGTCGACAGGTCGAACCAGGTGAAGGCACCCGGGGCACCGAGCACGCCGAAGCCGCGCATGAGATTGGGCTGCCACATGCCGACGACGGCTCCCGTCGGGTCGACGGCCATCGCGAGCGTGCCGGCCTCCATCACCTGCATCGGCGGCATCGTGATGGTGCCGCCGGCTGCCGCCACCGCGGCGACCGTGGCCTCGATGTCATCGGCCTTGAGGAACACCGTGGGCTGCCCCTGGCCCTGCGGGCGGACACCGACCGCGAGCACGGCGTTGCGACCGAGGAAGCCCATGCCGTAGTGGCCTGTCTCGGGGCCGCCGATCTCCCACCGGAGGCCGAGCAGGTCGGTGAGGAACTGCGTGCACACCTGCTGCGTCGCCGCGTCGGGCACCATGATGTCGACCCAGCAGGGCTGGCCGTTGACGAACTGCATGCGACTCCCTCGCGCAACCCCCGTTGGCGTGTGTGGCGCGCACAGTATGGCCGTCAGCCGCCGAATCGGGGGTGTTGGGGCGCGCGATGCCGTGGCGCGTCAGGCCAGGAGGCGCACCCCGGCAAGGGCGGTGAGCAGGAGGACGAGCCGCTGGAACCAGCCCATGCTGATGCGGCGGATGACCCGGCCGCCCACGACGGCACCGAGCACGACGCATGGGGCGAGGACGATCGCATGCCACACGGTGGCCCACGAGATGAGCCCGAGGCCCACGCTGAACGGGACCTTGAACACGTTGATCACGAAGAAGAACCAGGCATTGGTGCCGAGCACGCCGAGGACCTGCGACTTCATGTTCAGCAGGTAGATGGACATGACGCCACCGCCGGCGTTCGCCACCATGCTCGTGAATCCCGCGGTGGCACCGGCCGCGGCCGTGACCACGGGCGGCAGGGCGTGGTCACGCACCTCACGCTCGATGCGGCGCATGGCGAGGTGCAGGGCGGTGAGCGTGAGGAGCACGACGCCGATCGTCCGGCTCAGCAGCACATCGCTCGTGAAGCGTTGGAGGTAGAGGACGCCCACAAGCACACCCACGACGACCGAGGGTGCGAGACGCCGCAGCACATGCCAGTCGGCGTGTGCACGGAAGGCGCGGAGGGCGAACACGTCGCCGGTGAGGAAGAGCAGCAGGACGAGCCCCGTGGAGTCGCGAGCCGGCATGACGGCCGACGCGAGCGCCACGGTGATGAGGGTGACACCGCTGATGGTGGTCTTGCCGAACCCGACGAAGAACGCCGCGACGGCGAGCACCACCCACGCCGCGACCGTCACGGGAGGCGATTATCCCGGGAGTGGAGCGGGCGGATCGTGGCAGGGCAGCAGGCGAGCGGCGCGCAGGGTGTGGCGGGGTCACGGGCGGGTGATCCGCGTGCACGGCACGTCCATAGCGCGAACCCGTCACCTCGCGCGTGCGCTGCACGTGAAGACGACGTTCGCTCACCCCCGGCCCGCACCAGCGCCGGCGTCAACGTCGGAGCCGCAACACTGCCCTCCCCCAGCCAGCGCCAGCGCCACCCCCAGCCAGCGCCAGCGCCAGCGCCGGCGATCTGTTGTTCTGGGCCCGAATCTGGCGATTTTCCGGCCCAAAACAACAGATCGCGAAGCGTGGGGGGAATCGACGGGTTCGATGACCGTGGCCGTGACACGACCACCGGGAGTGGAGCGGGCGACGGGAATCGAACCCGCGCTTGAGGCTTGGGAAGCCGCCGTGATGCCATTTCACTACGCCCGCGCGTCCCGGCGTGCCGGGATCGTGGCACAGCCTAGCCGTATCCTCGGGTGGTGACGTTCGAGGACCACGGGTCGACCCGCGCCCTGGGTGGCGCCGTGCTGCAGCTCATCGGCGGCCTGCTCATCGGCGCGGCGCTCGTGTTCGGCTACCTGGACGGGCTGCGCAATCCCATCAGCCTCGGCCTCGGCGGCTTCGCCGCCCTCTACTTCGTCGTGAGCGGTGGCGTGCGCCTGTGGGTCGGCGCGCTCACACGTCGCGCCGACTCCTAGGCCCCACCAAGGGCGAGCGTGAGTTGGTCGCTGCCATCGGCGGTGACGACGACGGGCACGCCCCAGTCCTGCTGGTGCACGTGGCAGGCAGGGAACTCCGCGTCGGTGTCACAGGAGGCCGCCCGGGCCGCGATGTGCAGCACCCCCTCGGGGATGTCAGCGGCAATGCGCACGGTGTGCGCGAGATCCGACCCCTGCCAGCCGCCGTCGACGAGCAGTTCCGGCGGCGTGGCGGAGATGATGACGTGCGTTGCCGCCCCATAGCGGTCGTCGAGCTTCTGCCCGTCCGGTGCCGTGAAGGTGATGCCGATGCGCAGCGCCCCTGCCCGCACGGACGTGGGTGGCCGCTGCGTCCGGAACGCGGTGGGGTCGACGCGCACCTCGGTGTCGACGGGGATGCGCACGAGTTCGTGGGCGGCAGACTCGGTGACGAGCAGCATCTCGTCGACGAGACGCACATCGACGGGCTCGCGCAGGCCGGAGGCGAGGGTGCGCACCCGGTGCGTGCGCGGGTCGAAGTGACGGATGGCGCCGTTGTAGGTGTCGGCGATGGCGATGGATCCGTCCGGCAGCACCGAGAGCCCCAGCGGGTGCTGCAGCAGCGCCTCGCCGGCGTCGCCGTCGCGCAGGCCGAAGTCGAACAGGCCCGTGCCGATGACCGTGTCGACGTGGTCGTCCCGCAGGCGTCGCAGGGACGAGGTCTCGGCGTCGGCGAACCAGACGGTGCCAGCGGCGTCCACCGCGAGTGCCGATGGCTGGGCCAGCCAGGCCTCGCGCGCGGGACCGTCGACGAGGCCCTCGTTGGTGGTGCCAGCGACGACGCGCACCTGCCCGGCATGCGGGTCGAACGCCCACAGCTGGTGGATGCCGGCCATGGCGATGAGCACCGCGCGGTGCGCCGGTGACCACACGACGTCCCACGGGCTCGACAGCGGCGTGTCCGCGGGCCCACCGTCCGGGAGCGGGTCGAGCTGCATCCACTGGCGGCCGGTGCCCGCGAGGGTGCGCACGCTGCCGTCGTCGGCGATGCCACGGAGCACATGGTTCACGGTGTCGGCGACGACGATGCGGTAGCCGACCGCGGTGGCGACGTCGTCGGGCAGCAGGCACAGACCCGACGGTTCGCTGAAGCGCGCCACGTCGGCGGGGCCGTCGACGAGCCCGCGGGTGCCATCGCCGATCGACTGCCGCAGGGTCTGCCCATCGCGCTCGAGCAGCAGGATGCGGTGGTGCCCGGTGTCGGCAACCGCGATGCTGCCGTCGGGCAGGGGCAGCGTGCGACCGGGGAAGCGCAGCAGCCCCGGCGTGGCCGCCGGCGGCACATAGGGCTGGTCACCCCGGCGGATCTCGTGGCTGCGCACCAGGTTCGACACCAGGGTGCGCAGCGCGTGCAGGTGCCCCTCGCCGCTGTAGGTGCCGGCGATGTAGCCGTCCGGGTCGACGACGACGAGCGTGGGCCAGGCGCGCACAGCGTACTGCCGCCACGTGGTGAGCTCGGGATCGTCGAGCACGGGGTGCTCCACCGCGTAGCGCTCCACCGCCGCGAGCACGGCATCGTGCTCGGCCTCGTGGGCGAACTTCGGGGAGTGCACGCCGATGACGACGAGCTCCTCCGGGAACTCGGCCTCGAGCGCGCGCAGCTCGTCGAGCACATGCAGGCAGTTGACGCAGCAGAAGGTCCAGAAGTCGAGGATGACGATGCGGCCCCGGAGGGCGGCCAGCGACAGCTCGCGCCCGCCGGTGTTCACCCACCCGCCGGCGCCCACGGGTTCGGGTGCCCGTACGCGTGCGGTCATGCGGTGAGGCTATACGGAATCTGGACATGTCCGAACCGTCACGTTTGCTGCAATGCGACGCCCGGTAGGGAAGAATGGCCGTTGCGCTTCAGGAGGGCAGCATGGCCGTCAAGGTGTTCATCGTCGACGATCACGAGGTCGTGCGTCGTGGTCTCATCGATCTCATCAACGCCGAGCCGGACCTCGAGGTGGTCGGCGATGCGGGCAACGTGCACGACGCCCTGCAGCAGATCCTCGAACTCGAGCCCAACGTCGCCATCCTCGATGTGCGCCTGCCCGACGGCAGCGGCGTGGAGCTGTGCCGTGAGATCCGCTCCATGAACCACAAGATCTACACGCTCATGCTCACGTCCTACGCCGATGACGAGGCCCTGCTCGGCGCCATCATCGCCGGCGCCGGCGGGTACGCGCTCAAGGACATCCGTGGCGAGGAGCTGCTCAACACCATCCGCATCATCGCCCGTGGTGATTCCACGCTCGACGCGCATGCCGCGGAGCGGGTGCGCTCGCGCCTGCGTCGTGCCGGCTCGGCCGCGGCCGAACTCGATGACCTCACCGACCAGGAGCGTCGCGTCATCGAGCTCATCGGCGAGGGCCTGACGAACCGTCAGATCGCCGATCGCATGTCGCTCGCCGAGAAGACGGTGAAGAACTACGTCTCGTCGCTGCTGGCGAAGCTCGGGCTCGAGCGTCGCACGCAGGCGGCCGCCCTCGCCGTGCGCCTGGGCCTGCGCTCGTCCCTCTGATCTGACGCACTGGCCACACACACTCGCCACACGCACGGGCCACCACAGATCGTGCTTCGCGCTGACCAGCCGTCACACTGGGTGGGCCGCCAGTGGGCGACGTCAGATGTCGGTGGGCAGGAAGATCGACCAATGGGCGCGCGTGCCGTGCGGCGCGACGGGCTCGATGACGAACAGCCCGCTGTAGGCCTCCGCCCGTCGGGCCACGTTCGACAGCCCCCGACGATGCGGCGGCTCGAGGAAGCCGACACCGTTGTCGGTGACGGTGATGGTGAGTTCGTCGGCGCGCACCTTCACGAGCACATCGGCCTTCGTGGCGTGCGAGTGCTTGGCGACGTTCGACAGCAGCTCACGCACCACGGCGACGGCGTGGGTGGTGACGCGCTCGGTCACCTTGGCGTCGACGGGCCCTTCGAACAGCAGCTCGGCCTGGCAGTCGTAGACCCCACGGAAGGCCTCGAACTCGGCGATGACGCGTGCCCGCAGGCCGTGCGGGCTGGAATCCTGCAGCGCGAAGATGGTCTGCCGGATCTGCTTCACCGTCTTGTCGAGCTCGTCGATCGCGTCGTTGAGGCGCGTGCGTCCCGCCTCTTCAAGCGGCTGCGACTTCAGCAGTGCCTGCAGTGACATGCCCGTGGCGAAGAGCCGCTGGATCACCAGATCGTGCAGGTCGCGGGCGATGCGCTCACGCTCCTCGGTGAGCTGCAGTGACGAGCGCAGCTCGTGGCTGCGAGCACTGTCGACGGCCACGCCAGCGGCAGCCGCCAGCGTCTCGACCATCACCTCGTCCTCCTCGGTGAACTCACCCCCACCGAGCTTCTCCGACAGGTAGATCTGGCCGAACTTCACGCCCTGCACGTTGAGGGGCGCACCGAGGAAGGAGCGCATCGGCGGGTGCCCGGGCGGCAGCCCCGCGGACGACTCGTGCATGGCCATGTCGGCGAGGCGCAGCACATCCGGGTGCGCGAGCATGTGCCCGAACAGGCCCTTGCCCTCGGGAAAGCGCGGGATCTCGTCGGCAACCTCCTCCGAGATGCCGTGGTAGACGAACTCGTCCACCTCACCGGCGGGCCCACGCACGGCGATGGCCGCGTACTGGGCGTGGGTGAGTGCGGCGGCGTTGTCGACGATGCGCTGCAGGGTGCTCCGCAGGTTCACCCCGGTGGCGATGTCCAGGACGGCATCGACGAGCGCCTTGCTGGACTCGAGATTCATGAGCCCATCGTGCTCAATCGACCTGCGCCTTGTCCAAGCGCCATTCGACAGAAGCACGGAACCACCCACTGTTCTCCCGGCACTGCTCGTAGGTGCCCGCGCACATGATGGTTCCGTCCTCAAGGACATGGACACGGTCGAAGTCCCCGAGGTCGGTGAGGCGATGGGTGGTCACGACGACCGCACGGTCAGCGAACGCGTCGCGGATGGTGGCCATGATGCGTGTGGCGGTCTCGTCGTCGAGGTGTTCGGCCGGCTCGTCGAGCACCACGACGGGTGCCGCCACGAGGAGGGCACGGGCCAGCCCCAGGCGCAGCGCCTCGCCTCCCGACAGGGGGGCTGCACCGAGGTCACGGTCGAGCGGGATGCTGCCAAGGCCCACCCGCTCGAGGGCCTCGAGGAGGCGGGGATCGTCGACGGCCCCTGCCGCCATGCGCAGGTTCTCGCGCATGGTGGTGTGGAACACGTGCGGGGTCTGCGGCACGGCCGTGATGCGTCGGGCCCGCTCGCCGGAGCCGCCAGCGGCGATGGTGCCACGGTACTCCACGAGCCCGAGGATGGCGCTCACGATGCTCGACTTGCCGGCACCGCTCGGGCCCACGATGGCCACCCGCTGACCCGGCAGCACCGTGCAGGTGATGTCGCGCACCACGTCGGTGTCGGTCCAGCGCACCGTCACGCCGTCGAGCCGCAGGCCCTGATCGACGTCACCGAGCGGCGGGATGACAGGACCGATGGCCTCCACCGCATCGAGGCGGGCCTCGGCCGAGCGCACGCGGACGAGGGCCGTGGCCGCCAGCGCGAGCGCGGTGATCACCTCGCTCGCAGCCCAGGGCAGCAGGGCGACGACCGCGAGGTGCGGACCCTGCAGGGTGCCATCGAGCACTGCCGGGACGCCCACGAGCAGACCGGCGACGACGGCCAGGCCGCTCGCGAGGAGGGCGAGCAGTTGGGTGGCACCCGAGAGGGCAGCGGCCCGCAACTCGATCGTGAGGCGGCGGCCGTCAGCCTCGGCGATGCCCGCGAGGGACTCGTCGACGATACCGAGCGCGCGCAGTTCGTCGCGGTGGGCCACGAACTCCGCAAGGCCGGCGTTGAGGGTGGCGCGCTCCCGCAGGGCGCGGGCGGCGGCGCCGCGCTCGATGCGGTGCGTGGCGAGCGGCACCAGCCCGCCGGCAACGACGAGTGCCGCCAGGAAGCTGGCGCCGGCCGCCGGCGCCAGGTGCCATTGGACGGCGGCGGCGCCAAGCGCGGTGATGACGGCCGCCACGGCGGGCACGAGCACGCGCGTGACGCGGTCCTGCAGCACCTCTGCGTCCTGCATGACGCGCGTGATGGCGTCACCGCGACGCAGGCCCCAGGCACCGCGTGGCCCGGCCTTCGCGAGCGCGAGCCACAGTTGTGCCCGGCGTTCGACGGTCTGCCGGAGGGCGACGTCGTGCGAGGCGACACGCTCGATCCAGCGGAAGGAGCCGCGCGCGATGCCGAAGGCTCGCACCGAGACGATCGCCACCTGCAGGGTGAGCAGCGGCGGCCGGAGGGCGGCCTCGCTGATGAGCCAGCCGCCGGTGGCGACGAGCCCGATGGCGGAGGCGAAGGTGGCGGCCGAGGCGAGGACGGCGACGAGGGTGCGCTTCATCGAGTGCGCCCCAGATGGAGCACGGCGTCGGCGTCGGCGACCAGCGCCGGGCGATGGGCCACGGCGACGATCGTGGTGCCCTCGCTGCGCCAGCGTCCGAGGAGCTCGAGCACCGCGGCCTCACTCATGGCGTCGACGGCCGCCGTGGGCTCGTCGAGCAACAGCAGATCACAGTGCCGCAGTCGGGCGCGGGCGAGGGCCAGGCGACGACGCTGGCCCACACTCACCCCGGCCCCCAGGTCGTCGATGCGTGCGTCGAGCGCGAGGTCTGCGAGGCCGACGGCCGCGAGCACCGCCTGGCAGTCGTGGTCGTCCGCCGCGGCACCACGGGTGAGCGCGTCACGCACCGTGCCGTGGCCCAGCCAGGGGTCCTGCGGCACATAGCCGATGCGCGCGAACCAGGCGCGCTCGTCGAGGTCGCGCACCGGGTGTCCGCCGACGAGCACCTGCCCGGCGAGGGGCGCGTGCAGTCCCGCGATCGTGCGCAGCAGGGTGGACTTGCCGACGCCACTCGGCCCGGTGATGGCGACGAGGCTGCCGGGCGTGATGGTGGTGGTGAGCGGCGCATGGAGGGGTTCGTCGTAACCGCACACGAGCTCCTCGAGCGTCAGCGCATGCGCATCGTCGACGGGCAGCCCGCCCGCCGGGCGGGCGCCGGCGAGCACGGGTTGGGCGAGGTTCCACGCCTCGATGCCCTCGACGGCGGCGTGGAACTGGGTGCCGACCAGGCGCAGGGGCAGGTACACATCGGGCACGAGGATGAGCACCATGAGCCCGGTCTCAAGGCCGATCTCGCCGTTCGTGAGCCGCAGCCCGATCCCGAGTGCCACGACGGCGACGCTGATGGTGGCGATGAGCTCGAGCGCGAAGGACGACAGGAACGACACCCGCAGCACCCGCATGGTGGCGCTGGTGGCGTCCCGTCCGAGCTGTCGGATGAGGTCGGCCTGCGCACGCGCACGATCGAAGATGACGAGGTCGGGCAAGCCGGTGAAGAGGTCGCCGATGACGTCGGTGATACGGCCGACGGCGGTCCACTGCTTCGTCACGGCCGCGTCGGTGAACCAGCCGATGAGGGCCATGAAGAGGGGAATGAGCGGGATCGTGATGAGGAGGACGACCGCGGTCCACACGTCATGGGCCAGCACCCAGGCGCCGAGGCCGACGGGCACGAGCACGGCGAGCACGAGCTGCGGCAGGTAGCGGGCGACGTACACCTCGAGGGCGTCGATGCCGCGACTCATGAGGGCGAGCATGGAGGCGTCGGCACCGTCGCTGCGGGCCCAGGCCCCCGCGAGCTCCTGCCGCAGGGCAGCCACGGCCCGCAGGCCCGAGCGCCGCGCCCACACGTCCTGCACGGTGGTGGCGAGCGAGCGGACAGCCCAGGCGGCCGCGAACAGGGCGAGCGGCACGGTGTCGAGGGGCCGGTGCCCGAGGAAGGTGTGGGTGATGACGGCAGCAGCCGCGCCGGCCTGTGCGACCGACGCGGCTGCTGCGATGAGTCCGGTGAGGACCGTCACCGCCATGGAGCCCCGGATGGAGCCCGACCTGCGGATCAGCTCGGGATCGACGGGGCGCACACGGCGATGCTAGTGAACGTCGTCCAGCACCCCTGCCTCGGGATTCGGGATCTGCGAGGGCGACAGGCGCTTGCGGAACACCCAGTAGGTCCAGCCCTGGTAGAGCAGGACGATCGGGGTCATGACCAGGGCGACGCCGGTCATGATCTTGAGCGTCGTCTCGGTCGAGGACCCGTTGTGGATGGTGAGGCCCGGCAGGTTGCGGTCGATGTTCGGCATGATGTTCGGGTACAGCATGCTGAACAGCGAGACGACGGCGAGGCCGAGCGTCACGGCACTGAAGAGGAAGGCCCACCCCTCGCGGCCGGCGCGGATGGCGATGATGGCCACGATCCACGACACCGCTGCGATGAGCACCGGTGCCCAGGCCCAGCTGTTGTTGCTGTACGACACCTGCGCCCAGAGCAGGAACACCACGGCGAGCACGGCGGCGACAAGGCCGATCTGCACGGCCAGGGCTCGCGCCCGGTAGCGGATGTCACCGTCGGTCTTGAGGCTGACGAAGATCGCGCCGTGCGTCATGAACAGCGAGAGCGTCACGAGCCCACCGAGCAGGCCGAACGGGTTGAGCAGCGCCCAGAAGCCGCCCGTGTACAGGAAGCCGGTGTTCGGCTGCTGCACGAGCTGGGTGCCGCGCACGATGTTGGCGAAGGCCACGCCCCAGAGCAGGGCCGGGACGAGCGAGCCCACGAAGATGGCCCAGTCCCAGCGCTGCCGCCACACGGCATCGCCCTTCTTGCTGCGGTACTCGAAGGCCACACCACGCAGGATGAGCGCGACGAGGATGAGGAACAGCGGCAGGTAGAAGCCGCTGAACAGCGTGGCGTACCACTCGGGGAAGGCGGCGAAGGTGGCGCCGCCGGCGACGAGCAGCCACACCTCGTTGCCGTCCCACAACGGGCCGAGCGTGGTGACGAGCGCGCGGCGCTCGGCCTCGTTGCGGCCGATGGTGCGCAGCAGGATGCCGACGCCGAAGTCGAAGCCCTCGAGCACGAAGTATCCGACCCAGAGCACGGCGATGAGGATGAACCAGAGGGTCTGCAGGGTTTCGTAGGACATTGCCATCACCTCAGTACGCGAAGGTCAGCGGTTGGTTGCCCTCGACGACCTTCACGTCGGAGGCAGCGGGCAGGCCCTGCTTGATGGTCTTGATGAGCAGCCCCATCTCGATGACGGCGAGGAAGCCGTACAGCAGGGTGAAGATAACCATCGAGACGATGACGTCGAAGCTCGTGACCACGGGTGACACAGCGGACGCCGTCGTCATCTGGCCGAACACGATCCAGGGCTGGCGGCCGAGTTCGGTGAAGAGCCAGCCGGCGGAGATGCCGAAGAGCGGTGCGTACGTCATCCACACAGCAGTCTTGTACACGAAGCGACCCTTGGGTTCACGGCCACCGCGGGTGTACCACAGCAACCAGAGCGCCCACAGGACGGCGATCATGCCGAGGCCGATCATGAGGCGGAACATCCAGTACGCGAGCGGGATGTTGGGGGCGAACTCCGCACCCTTGAGCCCGGTCGATGCGTAGGTGGTGGTGTACTGCTGCTCGAGGTCGTTCACGCCCTGGACGGTGCCGTTGAAGTCACCGGTGGCGAGGAACGACAGCAGGCCGGGCACCTTGACGTCGAACACCGACTGCGAGCCGTCGAGTGTGCCGATGGTGAACAGTGAGAAGCCCGCGTTCGACTCGGTGTTGTAGAGCGCCTCGGCGGCGGCCATCTTCATGGGCTGCTGCTGCACCATGATCTTGGAGTCCTGGTCGCCGGTGATGCCGACGGCGGCACCCGCGAGGAGCGTGGCGACCGCGCCGAGCCGCAGGGTCTTCATGAAGGCGTCCTTGGACTGGCCGCGCAGCATCGAGAACGCGCTGACCGCCACGACGAGCGTGCCGGACACCAGGAACGCGGCAGACATCGTGTGCAGGTACGCGATGACCGCGGTGTTCTGCGTGAGGACGCGCAGGAAGTCGTCCATCTCGGCGCGGTGCGTCTGCGGGTTGATGTGGAACCCGACGGGGTGCTGCATGAATGCGTTGGCGGCGAGGATGAAGTACGCCGAGAGCGTGGTGCCGATGGACGCCAGCCAGATGGTGGCGAGGTGCAGCTTCTTCGGCAGTCGATCCCAGCCGAAGATCCACAGGCCGAGGAAGGTGGACTCGAGGAAGAAGGCGAGCAGGCCCTCGACCGCGAGCGGGGCGCCGAAGATGTCACCGACGAAGCGTGAGTACTCGCTCCAGTTCATGCCGAACTGGAACTCCTGCACGATGCCCGTCACGACGCCCATGGCGAAGTTGATGAGGAAGATCTTGCCGAAGAACTTCGTGAGCCGGAGCCAGGCATCGTTGCCCGTGCGGACCCACATGGTCTGCATGATCGCGACGAGGAACGAGGTGCCGAGCGTGATCGGCACGAAGAAGAAGTGATAGACGGTGGTGATGCCGAACTGCCACCGTGCAAGGTCGAGCGCACTCACGTGCACACCCTCCTGACGTCTTATGGGGACGGACGGCATGCTGCCATGGACATGACACGACGTGGGGCGAATGTGAGCAAAACAGGACGCTTGACCCGGGTCGCAGCGGTGAGCGGCTAGGCCGAACGTCCTGAAATCAAAGGACTTTCATGTTTCTGCGCTGCCTGCCGGGTCCAAGGGCCCGCGCCGCGGACCCGGCGGGCAGATGCTCTGTCGTGTCGGAGAGCCGATCAGCCGACGAGGTCGGCGACCGCCTGTGCGAACACCTCGGTGTGCCGATCCACATCGGCCTCGGTGGTGTCACGGCACATGAGCGCCATGTTGTGGAAGGGCGTGATGAGCACGCCGCGGTTGGAGCAGGCGAGGTGCAGGTACTCCTCGAGGTCACCGTCGGCGGCCGACGCCGCAGTGCTGCCGTTGCGCGGGGCCGGGTTGGTGAAGCGGTACTCCGCACGCGCGCCGAGCTGGGTGCACGTCCAGGGCAGGTCGTACCGTGCGATGACCGCCTCGACGCCCTCACGGAAACGGGTGGCGAGTTCGATCATGCGCGGCCAGGTGTCGTCGGTGAGCACGTGCTCGAGGGTGGCACGCATGGCGGCGACGGACAGTGCGTTGCCCGCGAGCGTGCCGCCGACGCCACCGACGTCGACGATGTCGGCTTCTCCGGCAGCCGTGTGGCCGGTGATGCGACGGGCAACGTCCTCGGTGATGCCGTAGGCGCCGGACGGGATGCCGCCACCGATGGACTTGCCGATGACGAAGATGTCGGGCTGCAGGCCCCATGCCTGCGTGGCACCGCCGGGGCCGGTGGAGATGGTGTGGGTCTCGTCGATCATGAGCAGGGTGCCCGTCTCGCGGCAGGCGGCGGCGACGGCGTCCCAGAAGCCCGGGTCGGGCAGCACGATGCCGATGTTCGTCATGGCCGGTTCGGCGAGGACGGCGGCCACGTCACCATGGGCGAGTTCACGTCGCAGGGCCTCGATGTCGTTGAACTCGACGACGCGCGTGGTGAGGGCGAGGTCGACCGGCGGGGCCACGTTGCCGGGGCGTGAGGTGGCGACGCCGTCCGTGCCGGGCACGGCGAAGGTCTCGTCGACGGAGCCGTGGTAGCAGTAGGCGAACACGAGGATCTTCGAGCGTCCGGTGGCGAGGCGCGCGAGGCGTACCGCCCAGCGATTGGCGTCGGTGGCGCTCAGCGTGAAGCTCCACAGCGGCATGCCGAAGCGGCGCTGCAGTTCGGCGCCAACCCACTCGGCGTCGGCGGTGGGGAGCATGGTCGTGATGCCACCGAGCTCGTCCATGCGCGCCCGGACGGCCTCGACCGTCTCGCGCGGCGAGTGCCCGGCCATGGCACCGGTGTCGCCCATGGCGAAGTCGACGTACTCGTTGCCGTCGAGGTCGACGATGTGGTTGCCGTGCGCGGAGGCGAGGTACATGGGGAAACCCCCCGACCACTTGTTCATCCAGGTCATGGGCACGCGGCCGAAGAGGTGGCCGGCGCGGCCGTACTCGGTGGCGCTGCGCGGGTTGCGCTGCTCGTGGAGGGCCCGTTCGCGGGCAATGAGGGTGTGCAGGCGGTCTCGATCGATCGTCGTCATGGCACCTATCGAACACGAGGGTCGGGGGTCGCCGGTGGCGCGGCACGGCCATCGTACGGATTCATGGGCTGGCGGCGGGAAGCCGTCGACGAGCCGTGGGGTGGGCCCGGTGGGCAGTGGGGGGCAACGTCGGGAATGGCCGCGCCCCCGATTTAGTTTATGCTTCAACCAATTGAGGAGGTGGGCCATGCCCGCAGCACACGCAGATCCGATGACCCTGCCGAGGCTGTCGACCCCGGCCGAGGCGCGTCCCCGCCGCGCCACCCACGTGATCACCGCGCCGCAGGCCTACGAGGGCGAGGGCTTCCCGGTGCGCCGCGCCTTCGCCGGCCTCGACGTGCGCGACGTCGATCCCTTCATCCACATGGACCAGATGGGCGAGGTGGAGTACGCGCCGGGTGAGCCGAAGGGCACGCCCTGGCACCCCCACCGCGGCTTCGAGACCTTCACGTACCTCATCGACGGCAACTTCCTGCACCAGGACTCGCAGGGTGGTGGTGGCACCATCCTCGACGGCGGCACGCAGTACATGACGGCCGGCGCGGGTGTCCTGCACATCGAGACGCCGCCGGAGGCCCTCGTCATGTCCGGCGGCCTGTTCCACGGCGTGCAACTGTGGATCAACCTGCCGAAGTCGAAGAAGTGGATCGACCCGCAGTACCAGGACCTCCAGAGCGAGGACTCGGCGATGGTGACGAGCGCCGACGGCGGCGCCATCCTGCGCATCCTCGCCGGTGAGGTGGACGGGCATCGCGGCCCCGGCATCTCGCACACGCCGCTCGCGATCACACACCTCACGCTCGCACCCGGTGCGCAGGTCGACATCCCGTGGCGCGAGGACTTCAACGCCCTCGCCTACGTGCTCGCCGGCAATGGCGCGGTGGGCACGGAGGCACGCCCTGTGCGCACCGGCCAGAACGTCGTGCTCAAGGACGGCAACGTGCTGCGGGTGTCGGCGTCGACGCAGCAGGAGTCGCGGTCGCGCAACCTCGAGATGTTCATCATCGGCGGCCTGCCGCTGCGGGAGCCCGTCATCCAGTACGGCCCCTTCGTCATGAGCACGCGCGAGGAGATCATGCAGGCCTTCGACGACTACCAGACTGGCCGCTTCGGGCAGATCCCGGTGAACGCGATCCAGCCCTTCCACGGTCACTGACCGCTCCGGACCACGGGCGGCCGTCGTCGCCCGTGGTTGCGATCCCGGTTGTGCAGCAGGTGCCCATCGCTCGGGCAGGTGATGCACAACCCTCCACCATCGACGGGACGGAGGGTGCCCATGCACGTCGTCGAACCGCGCACCGTGACGCTCGGTGCCGCGGGCACGCTGTCGGTGCAGCGCACCATCCCGACGCGCGGGGCGCACCGCATCGGCGCCTGGGTGTTCGTCGATCACTACTCGGTGGACGACCCCGATGCGGCCCAGGCCATGAACGTCGGCTCGCACCCGCACACCGGGCTGCAGACGGCGAGCTGGGTGTTCGCGGGCACCATCGAGCACCGTGACAGCGGCGGCGTGCATGCCGTCATCAAGCCCGGTGAGCTCAACCTCATGACAGCCGGACGCGGCATCGCGCACTCGGAGCACTCGCAGCCGAGCGACGGCGTGCTGCAGGGCGTGCAGCTGTGGATCGCGCTGCCCGAGCACGCGCGCTTCGCGGAGCCGGGATTCGCGCACCACGTGCCCACGCCGGTGCTCGGTGACGGGTTCACCGCGCGGGTGTTCCTCGGCTCACTGCTCGGGTCGACGTCCCCCGTTGTCACGTACACGCCGCTGCTGGGGGCACAGCTTGATGTGGACGCGGGGGGCACGCTCGCGTTGCCGCTCGATGCCGGCTACGAGCACGGCCTGCTCGTCGATCGCGGGGCCGTCACCGTGACCGTCGATGGCGCGACGGTGGAGGCGCACGTGGGCCAGCTCGTCGTGGTGCCGTCCGGGCCCACCGCGGCGAGCCTGCACACGGAGGGCGGGGCACGCCTGGTGCTGTTGGGCGGCGCACCCTTCATCGAGCCGATCATCATGTGGTGGAACCTCATTGCGCGCACGCACGACGAGGTGGTGGCCTGGCGGCAGCAATGGCTCGACGAGGTCGCCGGCACCGCCAGCACGCGCATGTTCGGCATGCCCGTCGACGACCTCGGCGTCGCTGAGCCGGTGCCACCACTCGCGAACACGGTGTTCAAGCCCCGTTCATGACGCGCGACTGCGCAGGGACCTGGTGAATCCCTGCCACCGCATCGGTGAACGCGCGATGGACGTTGCCCCGCACTGTTCCCACACTGCTCGTCCCGCGTTCAGCCCGTGCACGGCCCGTGGACAACTCCCGTTGATCCGATTGGCACGCCACCGCCGCTACCCCCGGCAGCAGTGTGGCGCCACCGAACGGAGAACACGTGCGCTCGAAGTCGATGCTCGCCGCGATCACCATCGCGGGCCTGCTCGCCGCCGCCACCGCTGGCACCGCGGCCGCAGCACCCAAGCCCAAGCCCGCCAAGAAGGCGGCCAAGGTCATCCGTGACATCCGGCTGTTCATCTCGGCCGACACGAACATCCAGGATCTCTGGCAGAAGACGCTCATCCCGGCGTTCGAGACCAGGTACCCGCAGTACCGTGTCGATGTCACCTTCGACCTCCACGGCGTCCATGACGCACAGACGACCGCGAAGGTCACCGCTGCCACCGTCCTGCACAAGGATCCGGGCATCGACCTCATCGACGGTGGCTTCACCGTGCAGTTGGGCACGTCCGGGCTGCTCGCGCCCGAGACGGTGAAGACCATGCCGAACCTCAAGCTGGTGAGCCCCAGCGTCCTCAAGGCAGGTCGCGGCGGCATCCCCTACCGCGGATCGTCCGTGCTCCTCGCCTACAACGCGACGACCGTGCCCACCCCGCCGAAGACACTGGACGACCTCCTCGCCTGGATCAAGGCCAACCCCGGGAAGTTCACGTACAACGCGCCTGCCGGCGGCGGTGCCGGGTACGCCTTCGTGCAGACCGTCGTGGACAAGTACGTCTCCGATGCGACGCGTCAGAAGATGACGACGGACGTCGTGCCGGAACTCGAGGGTGAGTGGACGCAGGGCCTGAGCACGCTTCGTGGGCTCAACCCGTACACCTACGGCAAGAACGGCACCTACCCCGCCAACAACACCGCGACCCTTTCGCTGCTCGCCAGCGGCCAGGTGGACATGGGCACGGTGTGGTCGGACCAGTTCACCACGGCCCGTCGCACGGGTGCCATGCCGGCGAACATCAAGGTCACGCAGATCAGCAACCCCTCGCTCACCGGTGGCGCCTCGTACCTCGGCATCCCGCGGGCGGCGACGAACATCAAGGGCGCCCAGGTGCTCGCGAACTGGGTGCTCACGCCGCAGGCGCAGAACCTCATCATGGGTGGCACCCTGAACGGCTACCCGGTGATCCCGCTCAAGCTGCTCGACCCCACGCTGGCCGACAACTTCGCCAACGCGGACATCGCCAACCTCCGCCCGACGTACACGAGCGCGATGGCGAACGACCTCAAGAACGCCTGGGCCTCCTCGGTCCCCGGCAAGTGACGCACATCGCCACCATGTCGCACACAACAAGCGCACGTCCTGTCCCCCGCCGGGGGGCAGGACGTGCGCTGGCCTTCATCGCGGCCCTCCCGCCCATGCTGCTCATCATCGGCTTCATCGGCTTCCCCATCGCCCTCTCGCTCGCCCTCACCCTTGGCTTCACCGGCGGCCTGAACCAGATCATCGCGCTCATCGGACAGGGCATCCGTCCCGCGGACCATTGGTGGGGCACCATGGCGGGGTACCAGGCCCTCTTCTCCGACCCTCGCTTCAATGGCGACCTCCAGCAGACGATCATCGTCACGGTGGTGTCGACGATTGTCGTACTGGTGCTCTCACTCGCGATCGCCCTCATCGTGCGCCTGCACCGCGGCCGCATCGCGCAGCTGCTGGGCGCGATCATCGTGGTCCCCATGTTCGTCCCCGTCGTGATCTCCGCCTGGGCCATCCACACCTTCTACGGCGGCGACGGGTTCGTGCGATCCGTGGCAGCGCTCCTCGGACTCCAGGCACCGACGCTCACCTCGACCATGTGGGCCGTCATCATCGGATCGGTCTGGACGTCGCTGCCCTTCGCCAGCCTGCTCGTCACATCGGGCATGCAGTCGATCCCGGACGCACTCATCGATGCCGCCCGCGATGCCGGCGCCCCGATGTCCCGCATCGTCCGCACGATCATGCTGCCGCTCGCATCCACGCAGCTCATCATCGCCACGACGTTCACGAGCATCGGCATCCTCGGCTCGTTCACCATCCCGTACTTCCTCGGCAGCAACCAGCCCACGATGCTCGGCGTCGAGATCTCCAACTTCCTCAACGCCTACAACCGCCCCCAGCAGGCCGTCGCCATGGCCTTCGTCATCTTCGTGTTCGCCGCCGGCATCGCGATCGCGTACGTCCGTGCGAACCTGCGCGGCTCAGCGACAGAGGCACGCGCATGAATGCACGACGTGCCCTGCGCGAGATCGGCATCGGTGCGCTCGCGATCGCGCTCATGGCCTTCATCCTCGGCCCCATCCTGTGGCTCGGCGCCCACGCCTTCGCCACCTCCTGGACGTTCCCTCGACTCAGCGCTGACGGATGGACCACGCATTGGTGGCATGAGGTGTTCGCGGACTCGGCGCTGGCCGGGGCCATCCGCACCTCGTTGCTCATCACACCCGTGGTCGTCCTCATCTCCGCGGTCATCTGCCTCCCGGCCGCCTATGCGATCGGTCGCCATTCGTTCCCAGGTCGACGGCTCTTCCTCATCGGCATGTTCGCGGCGAATGCCTTTCCGAAGATCGGGCTGTTCGCGTCCCTCGCGGCGCTCTTCTACGCCATGAACCTCATGGGCACCGTGATCGGCATCGTGATCGTGCAGTTGCTCGGCACCATCGTGTTCATGACCTGGATCCCCGCCTCGGCCTTCGCGGCGGTGCCGCGGAGTCTGGAGGAGGCCGCGCGGGACGCCGGCGCCTCACGCCTCACCGTGTTCCGCACCATCACCCTGCGCCTGGCGATGCCGAGCATCCTCGTCGCCGTCATCATGTCCTTCCTTGCGTCCTTCGACGAGGCGCAGGGCAGCTACCTCGTGGGTGCACCGAACATCTACACGATGCCCACCGAGATGTACGCGCTCGTCGAGAACTACCCCATTCAGGTTGCTGCCGTGTTCTCGATCCTGTTGAGCGTGCCGTCAGTCATCCTCATCGGGTTGGCGCGGCAGCACATCATCGGGGGCCGACTTGCAGAGGGATTCCAGATCCGATGACTGAGGGGACCACCACCATGGCTGACACGACACCGGGCCTGCGCCTCGCCGCGCTCACGAAGTCCCTCGGCGGACGTCGCATCGTCGACAGCCTCGCATTGGACGTGCACCCGGGTGAGATGCTCGCGCTGCTCGGGCCGTCGGGCTGTGGCAAGACGACGACCCTGCGCATGATCGCCGGCTTCCTCAGCCCGGACGCGGGCCGCGTCGAGATTGCCGGCCGAGACGTCACGGCGTTGGGGCCGGAGCGTCGACCAAGTGCCATGGTGTTCCAGCAGTACGCCCTCTGGCCGCACATGACCGTCTTCCGCAACGTCGCCTACCCACTGCGCGTCCGCGGCGTCGATCGTCACGAGATCACGCGGCGCGTCGATGAGGTGCTCGCATTGGTGCACCTCACCCACCATCGCGACTCCCGCCCCGCGCAGATCTCCGGAGGTGAGCAACAGCGCGTCGCCCTCGCCCGCGCACTCGTGCAGCAGCCGGACCTGCTGCTGCTCGACGAACCACTGAGCAACCTCGATGCGAAGTTGCGGGTGCAGGTGCGCGAGGAGATCCGCACGCTGCAACGGTCACTCGGCATCACCACCATCATCGTCACACACGATCAGGATGAGGCGTTGTCGATCTCCGATCGCATCGCGGTGATGCATGACGGACGCATCGAGCAGGTGAGCACCCCGAGCGAGCTGTACGCACGTCCGGCAACGGAGTTCGTCGCGCAGTTCGTCGGGAGCGTCAACTCCTATGAGGGCGTGTTGCGTGATGGCGCGGTGCGTCCCGGTCCCGGGACCATCGCCATCAGACCCGAGCACATCGAGTTCCGACTCGAGGCACGGGATGGCGCCCTTCCCGCCGTCGTCCGCTCCGTCGTCCCACGAGGGCACTTCCATGAGGTCGTCCTCGAGCGGGAGGACGTGACCCTGCGCGCGTACATGACCGGTCGCATCCCCGACGAGGGGACCCGCGGCTGGGCACGCGTGCAACAGGCACTGCGGTACCGGGATGGGCACCTGCAGGAAGTCGTGGAGGGGCAGGCATGACCCTCGCCTGCGCCCATCGCGGTGACGTCGCCCGCGCCCGTGAGAACACCCTGGAGGCCATCCGCTCGGCCATCGCGGCAGGTGCGGACATCGTCGAGATCGATGTGCGCCAGAGCCGCGACGGCACCGTCATCGTCCTGCATGACGCCACACTGGAGCGACTCTGGGGCCACAGTGTCGCGGCGAGTGAGGTACCCCTGCAGGAGATCCTGTCGCTGGGTCACGGTGATCTCCGCATCCCGACCCTGCAGGATGTCGTCGCACTGTTCCACGGTGCCGCCGCAACCCTCATGGTCGACATGGACACCATCGAGATGGCGGATCCCGCCTTCGATGTGGTGGCGGCCTCGGGGCTCGACGTGATCTGGTGCGGCGATCTCCAGGCCATGCACCGCATCCGCAGCCGCTCCGCTACGGCGCGCATCTGGATGCCCTGGGCGTCCCCAACGCCGCCGTCGATCGATACGGTGCGCGACCTGCGGCCGGAGGCGGTGAACTCGCCGTACCACGTGCTGCACCGTCCCTTCGTCGAGGCGGTCCACGCGATGGGCCTGCTGGTGTCGGCGTGGACCGTCGATGACATCCCCGCAATGCGCTGGGCCCGCGCCATCGGCATCGACTCGGTGACGACAAATGCCCTGGATCGGCTGCAGACGGTGCTGGCCGAGGAACCGACAACCGAGCCGGAGCTCGAGCGCCCCCTCACGGTTGCGCAGGAACTCGCCCGCTGGGCATCCCAGGTGATCCGACACAGCGCGCCGGGCGAGGTTGAGACGAAGGCCCACCCCGCAGACCTTGTGACGGGCACCGACCGGCTCATCGAAACCCACATCCGCGAGGTCATCGCCGCGAACCTTCCCGGCCATGTCGTCGTCGGCGAGGAGTTCGGAGGGCAGGCAACGCCCGGGACGCCCACGTGGTACGTCGACCCCGTCGACGGCACGACGAACTTCGCCAACGCCGTCCCGTGGAACTCCTGCTCCATCGCGCTGTCGATCGGTGGCGAGCCCGTCATCGGTGTGATCGCCGACCCCTGGCGGCATGCGGTGTACTGGGCGGTGCGTGGCGGCGGCGCCTTCCGCAATGGCGCACCGCTGCGCGTCACGCCACGGCGCGACGCGGGCCTGGCCGGCAGCGTCGTCCTCACGGAGCTCGCCGCCCACCGCGCCTGGCCGGGCATGATCGGCTTCCTCGACCGGCTTGCTGACGCGCATGCGACGCCACGCATCCTCGGGTCGGGCACCCTCGCACTGGCGAGCGTGGCGACCATGGGGGCCCTCGGTGCGGTCGTGCACAGATTCAGCCCCATCGACCACCTGGCAGCCGTGCTCATCGCGTCGGAGGCCGGGGCGATCGTGCTCGACGAGGCAGGCTGCGTCACGCACTTCCCGACGGATGGGGGCGTGCTCGTCGCGCTCCCGGAGGCGGCGTCGACGCTGCATGCCATCTGGCGCGCCGCCGTCACGTCCTGAGGGCTGTGCGCAGCACCCGCTCGTCGATCGCGAAGCCATGTGCGCGCCGGTCGCTCGCCCCCAACCCCCCGGTGTACGCAGATTCACCACGAATTGGCTCTTGCCCGTACACGGCGTGAGTGGTGTGCGGAGATTGGCCGGTTATCGGTCATTCTGCGTACACAGTCACCGGCAGGCGGGGGACGTCCACCGCACCCGATCAACCTGCGCTCACCGTCGCGCCCGTGCCAGACGCTGACGACATGCGTCACCTCAGCCCACAACTACGGTCCCTCGTGCAACGGCAGCACGGCCTTGTCACCATGCGGCAGCTCGCGGATGAGGGCATCCGCGCGCGCTATGTGAATGCACAGATCCAGCACGGCACGTGGCAACGCCTCTCCTCCACCGTGCTCGCCCTGCACGCGCAGCCGATCACCCGAGTGGCGCGCCTGTGGGCAGCCTCGCTGCACTATGAGCGTTGCGGCCTCGCGGGGCCGTCCGTCCTCGAGTTGCTCAACCTCCCCGAGCCCCACGGATCCGAGATCCATGTCATCGGCCCACGTGCAGGACGGCCATCCCCCATGTCGCTCTGCGTGCAACACACATCGGTGGCCTGCAGACTCGAGGCGACCGAGCCTCTGCGGGTCACCGAAGACCTGGCCGTCATTCAGGCACTGGCGTGGGCCAAGAGCGACCGTCAGGCGATCTTCTTCGCAACCTGGGCCATCCAGCGTGGCATCGTGACCCTGGAGCAACTGCAAGCGGTGCGGGACCCATTGCTGCGGGCGCGCGAAGGGAAGCGAGCCCGCGCCCGGCTTGCCCTCATCCAGCCAGGCATCCACTCCGTCAATGAATTCGACTTTGCCCACGAATGTGCGAAGCGCGGTCTGCCTGAGCCGGTCCGCCAGCGACAGCGCCTCGACTCGGCAGGTCGCAAGCGCTTCACCGACGTGGAGTTCCACACCCGCGCAGGCCGGCTGATCGTAGAGATCGACGGGATCGGGCACCTTGACACGACGGTCCGCGTCGATGACCAGTTCCGTGCCAATGAACTCACGCTGCAAGGTGATCCTGTGCTGCGCATCCCCGCCATCGCACTACGCAGCGACCCCGAGCCATTCTTCCAACAGATCCGCCGTGCACTCCGAGGTGCGCATCCCTGACCGTGTGCTGGAAAGCGCCAGAAACTGGCCAGAATCCGAACACAACGTCCCGCGTGTACGCAGATTGACCGGGAAGTGGTGAATCTGCGTACACGGGCGGCGGCAACTAGCCCAGCTTGGTTACGTCGCGCACGGCGCCAGTGTCGGCGCTCGTCACCATGGACGCGTACACCTTGAGGGCGGTCGAAACGGGGCGCTCGCGGCCGACCGGCTTCCAGGCGTCGGCACCACGAGCCTCCATCGCGGCCCGACGGCGCGCCAGCTCGTCATCGCCCACATCGACGCGGATCGACCGTGACGGGATGTCGATGACGATCGTGTCGCCGTCCTCGATGAGCGCAATGGCCCCACCTGACGCGGCCTCCGGCGACACGTGCCCGATCGACAGGCCGGACGTGCCACCACTGAAGCGCCCGTCGGTGATGAGCGCGCACGCCTTCCCGAGCCCCTTCGCCTTGATGTAGGACGTGGGGTACAGCATCTCCTGCATGCCCGGCCCACCACGAGGGCCCTCGTAGCGGATGACGACGCAGTCACCGGCCTGGACGCGGTTGTTCAGGATGGCCTCGACGGCCTCCTCCTGGCTGTGGAACACCTTCGCCGGACCACTGAAGTGGTGCAGCTCCTGAGCCACACCCGCCGTCTTCACGATGCAGCCCTTCTCGGCGATGTTGCCGAAGAGCACCGCCAGGCCGCCGTCCTGCGAGAAGGCGTGCTCCAGATCACGGATCGCCCCCTTCGCCCGGTCATCGTCGACGGCATCCCACCGGCGATCCTGCGAGAAGGCCACCTGCGTCGGCACCCCACCGGGGGCAGCGCGGAAGAAGGTGCGAACCGACTCGTCCTGCGTGGTGACGATGTCCCAGTGCTCGAGTGCCTCGCCGAGGGTGCGCGAGTGCACGGTCGGCCGGTCGAGGTGCAGCTTGCCGGCCCGCGCGAGCTCGCCGAGGATGCCCATGACGCCACCGGCGCGGTGCACGTCCTCCATGTGCACGAGCGGCGTGGAGGGCGCGACCTTCGACAGGTGCGGCACCACGCGTGACAGTCGGTCGATGTCGGCCATCGTGAAGTCGACGCCCGCCTCCTGCGCGGCAGCGAGCAGGTGCAGCACGGTGTTCGTCGAGCCACCCATCGCGATGTCGAGCGTCATGGCGTTCTCGAAGGCCTCGAACGAGGCGATCGTGCGCGGCAGCACGGACGCGTCATCCTGCTCGTACCAGCGACGCGTGTTCTCGACGATGAGGCGCCCAGCGCGCAGGAACAGCTCCTTGCGATCCGCGTGCGTGGCCAGCGTGGATCCGTTGCCGGGCAGGGACAACCCCAGCGCCTCGGTGAGGCAGTTCATGGAGTTGGCTGTGAACATGCCGGAGCACGACCCGCAGGTGGGGCAGGCGCTCTGCTCGATCGCGAGCACCGCCTCATCACTGACGGCATCGTCCGCTGCCTCGACGATCGCGTCGATGAGGTCGAGCTTGCGCGGCGCGTCGTTCCACACCACCTTGCCGGCCTCCATGGGCCCACCGCTCACAAACACGGCGGGGATGTTGAGGCGCATCGCGGCCATGAGCATGCCGGGCGTGATCTTGTCGCAGTTGGAGATGCACACCATGGCGTCGGCCGTGTGCGCGTTCACCATGTACTCGACGGAGTCGGCGATGAGATCGCGGCTCGGCAGCGAGTAGAGCATGCCGCCGTGGCCCATGGCGATGCCGTCGTCGACCGCGATGGTGTTGAACTCCTTGGCGATGCCGCCCGCCGCCTCGATCTCGCGCGCGACGAGCTGGCCCAGGTCCTTGAGGTGCACGTGACCGGGCACGAACTGCGTGAACGAGTTCACGACCGCGATGATCGGCTTGCCGAAGTCACCGTCCTTCACGCCGGTGGCACGCCACAGCGCGCGAGCACCGGCCATGTTGCGGCCGTGGGTGGACGTCCAGGAGCGATACGCCGGCATGGGGGCCTCCGGAGGGGTGCGTTGTGTGCCAATACTGTAGGGGCATGGATGCGCGACGCTGGTCGGCGGTCGGCCTCATCGGGCTCGGCGGCACCATCATCATCGCCGGTCTGGCCCTCGCCGGATGCGGCCCCACCCCCTCGGCCTCGACGACGCCGACGGCGCCGAAGGCAAGCACTGCCAAGGCCACAGCGAGCCCGACGCCCACCTGTGCGCACACGTCGCCGCTCACCGGCGCCTGCACCGACCCCAACGCGCCGGTGCTCATCGTGAAGATCGACGACCTCCCCGAGGCCCGCCCCCAGTTCCATCTGAACCAGACGGACATGGTGCTCGTGGAGCCGGTCGAGGGCGGCCTCACCCGACTCTTCGCCGTCTACAACGGCACACTGCCCGACATCATCGGCCCCATCCGCTCGGCCCGCATCACCGACACCGACCTGGCGCCGGCCTTCGGTGACCCGCTCTTCGCCTACTCCGGGTCACAGGCCAAGCTCGTGCCCTACCTGCAGGCAACGCGCATGCAGATGATCGGCGCCCCGCAAGGCGGCACCGGCTACTACCGACTGAGTGATCGTCAGGCACCGCACAACTACGTGGCCAATGTGCAGCAACTGCTCACGCGCGTGAGCGACTCCTCGACGGCCCGCCTCGACTCCACCGCCTACTGGCGCATCGACGCCACGGCCACCGACTCCGGCACCGCCATCACGAGCGCCCGCATCGACTGGCCCGCGTCACAGAAGTCCTTCATCTGGGACGCGAAGGGCAAGCGCTGGGGCATCGACGTCTACGGCCAGCCCCTCATGACGCAGATCGACGCCAACCGGCACACCGAGCGGGCGTACACCACGAACGTCGTCATCATGGAATCGCACCTGCTGGCCAGCGAGTTCGGTGACAAGTTCGGTGCGCGGACCCCGTACCCGCAGACCGTCGGCAGCGGGCGCGGCATGGTGCTCGTCGACGGCATGGCCATCCCCGCCACCTGGCAGCGTCCGACGAAGTTCGCCCTCCCACGATGGTTCGACGCCCAGGGGCACGAGATCGCCCTGCGCCCCGGCAACACGTGGTGGCTCGTCGTCACCGACCTCGGCACTGTGCACCTGCAGACGCCTGCGCCGGCACAGCCGGACACCGCCACGGCGAGCGCAACGACGGGCTGACGCGGCGCACGCGCTCGCGGACCGCAGCAGGAGGGGACGCCGCTAGGCGTCGAGCACACGCGCCGTCTCGGCCCGTCCCATCGCGATGAGCTCGCGTGAGCGGTGGAACTCCATGGTGCCGCAGGCATCCGCGGGCAACTCGATGACGACGTCCGCCGGGTAGTTGGCCATCTGGTAGCGCGTGATCATGCGCTGCATGGCCTGCAGCGAGAGCTCCATGATGTCGAGGGTGCGCACGCTCACCGGGGTGCCCTGCTCGCCCTCCGCGACCGGCTCAGTGGGGCCCGATCGCTCCCAGCCGAGGCGCGCCTTGATGCGCTGCAGCATGTCGGCGTCACGCGCATGCTGGGCGCTGCGACGCGCCGACTCCACAGCATCGTCGGGGTCGCGACCGAGCGAGCCGCGCGGCGCCCCACCCACGGAGACAGCGACAAGCAGGTCGGCGTGCACCGAGGCGAGCGGGGTGACGGGCACGAGGTTGAGCAGGCCGCCATCGGCGAGCACCCGGCCCTCGTGGACGAGGGGCGTGAACACACTCGGCAGGGCGATGGAGGCGCGGATGGCCGTCTCGAGGCTGCCGGATTGGAACCACACCTCCTTGCCGGCGACGAGGTCGGTGGCCACCGCGGTGTAGGGCAGCGGCAGGTCCTCGATGCGCACCTGGCCGATGAGGTCGCGGATGCGCGCCATCACCTTCTCTCCGGCGATCATGCCGGGTGATCGCAGCGATGGGTCAAGCAGTCGTAGGACGTCACGGTGCGTGAGGGATGCCAGCCAGGTCGCATACTCCTCGAGCCGACCGACGGCATGGATGCCGCCCACGACGGCACCCATCGACGTACCGGCGATGGCGACGATGCGCGCGCCACGTCGCTCCAACTCGTCGATGGCACCGATGTGGGCTGCGCCTCGCGCCCCACCACCGCCGAGCGCGATCGCGATGCGCTTGCCTGTCACGTCCACTGGGTCACCTCCGTGCACCACCGACGGTACGCCGACCAGCGCGGATGGCAGGTACGACGATGGTCACGATTCGCGGCCGTCGACCTCCTCGGCCAGTTCCGCCGCGTAGGCGTCGGCCTCGCGCTGCATGAGGGTGTTGGTGTCATCGGCGTTGGCGGGGGACGGTGCTGCAGGACGGGGACCGCCATGGCCGGCACCACCCTGCGTGGGAGCCTGGATCTTCGGCAGCAACGTGGCGATGAGGATGGCGCCGAGGAACAGCGCCACGAACGAGATGGTGAGCGTCACGTGGGTGGCGGTGATGAAGGCGTCGAAGGCGCCTGCGGTGGCCGACGTGGCCGCCGATGCGGGCAGCCCCTGCGCCTGTGCCTGCGTGATGACGGCCTGCGTCGTCACGATGGACTGTGACGCCAGGCCGCGTACTGAGCCCGGGAGCATGCTGAGCCGGTCGAGCACGGGGGCCACCGCATTGGAGTACTGCGTCGAGAGCACCGTGCCGATGATGGCGATGCCCAGGGCACCCGCCACCTGGCGCACGGTGTTCTGCACCGCAGATCCCGCGCCGGCGCGCGCGAGGGGCAGCACGTTCTGCATGAGCGAGGTGCCCGGTGCCATGACGTTGCCCATGCCGAGGCCGTAGATGAAGAAGATGAGCAGCAGCTGCCAGATCGGGGTGTCGATCGAGAGGCGCGTGAGCAGGAGCAGGGCTGTCGACACGATGAGCAGGCCCACCGTCATGACCGGCCGGAAGCCGAAGCGCCCCACCATGCGCGCACTGCGCGGTGCCGCGAGTAACTGGCCGACGGCGAAGGGCAGGAAGGCGAAACCGGCGGCGAGCGTGCTGTAGCCGCGCACCACCTGGAAGTAGAAGGGCAGCGTGAACGTGACGCCGGACATGGCGAAGAAGGCCAGGCTCACGGCAGTGAGGCTCACGCTGTAGCCGCGGTTGCGGAACAGGGAGACGTCGAAGCTGGCATGGTCGCTGCGGGCCTCGGTGATGACGAAGCCCGCGAGGATGAGCACGCCGACGATGATGGGGATGACGACCATGCGGTCGGTCCACGACTGCGTCTGGGACGCGTGGATGATGCCGTACACGAGCGACACCAGGCCGACCACGGACACGACGAGTCCGGTGATGTCGAGGCGCCCGGGGTGGGGGTTGCGCGTCTCGGGCACCTCACGCCAGATGCCGGTGGCGCCGATGATGACGATCGGCACGTTGATGAGGAACACCGAGCCCCAGTCGTTGCCGGTGAGCCAGTGCGTCCACTCCGGGTGCTCGAGCAGCAGGCCGCCGAGCACCGGGCCGAGCGCGATGGCGCCACCCACGGCGCCAGCCCACATGCCGATGGCACGGCCGCGCTCGTGCGGCGGGAAGACGACGGTGATGATGGCGAGCGTCGTCGGCAGCACGGCCGCACCGACGATGCCCATGATGGTGCGCATCGAGATGAGCATGCCGGTGCTCGACGAGAAGGCGGCGGTGGCGGAGGCGGCACCGAACACGAGCATGCCGGTGAGGAGCACCTTCTTGCGTCCGATGCGGTCACCGAGCACACCCCACGTGAAGAGCAGGGCCGCGAAGGCGAGCACGTAGGAGTCGACCGCCCACACGAGGTCGCTCTGCGACGCGTGCAGGTCGCGCTGCATGGTCGGCAGGGCGATGTTGAGCACGCTGTTGTCGAGCACCGTCATGAGCAGGCTCACGACGAGCACGGCGAGGATGCGCCAGCGTCGTGGGTGGCCCTCACCTGTCGTCATCCACCGGTCGTCCATGGTCGCCTCCCGCATGCATCGTGCTCCTGCTGGGGTGCAACGCAAAACGGGTGCTCCGGCGTTCCCGCTCCCACACCACCGGCCGTAGGGTGGCAGGCATGTCACGACCGCACGAGATCACCCTGCGCTTCCTCGCCGCCCCCACGAACATCGGGTACTCGGGCAATGTGGACGCCGGCGTCGTGCTCGAGTGGATCGACAAGGCCAGCTACGCGCTCGCCGTCGGCTGGTGCTCCGGCGCCACGGTGACGGCGTACGTGGGCAACGTGCACTTCACCAGTCCGGTGCGCTCGGGCGACCTCGTCGAGGTACGCGCGCACATGGTGCACACGGGGCGCAGCAGCATGCACCTGCAGGTGACGGTCGACACGCTGGATCCGCGCAGTGGGGAGCGACGCCGGGCCACGAGTTGCCTCGTCATCTTCGTCGCGGTCGACGCGGACGGACGCTCGGTGCCAGTGCCGCCCTTCATTCCGGCGAGCCCGGACGAGGTGCGCGCGCAGGAGAGCGCCATCGCCCGCATCAAGCTGCGCGCCGACATTGAGGCGGCAATGGCCGCCCAGCAGTACACCGATGCGGGCACCGCCCCGCGCACGACGCTGCGCTTCCTGGCTGCGCCCACGGACGTGAACTGGGGCGGCAAGGTGCACGGCGGCTTCGCCATGCGCTGGATCGACGAGGCGGCGCACGTCATCGCCTCGCAGTGGTCGGGCTCCACACGCAACGTGGCCTTCTACACCGGCGGGGTGCGCTTCTACCGGCCCATGCGCATCGGCGACCTCGTCGAGGTCGAGGCACGCCTGCTGCACACCGGCCGCACGAGCATGCACATCGGCGTCCATGTGCGATCAGCGAATCCCGCGGACATGCGCTTCGAGCTCACCACGCACTGCCTCGTCATGTTCGTGCAGCTCGACGACGCCGGGCGCCCGGTGCCGGTGCGCTCGTGGGTGCCGGTGACGGATGAGGATCGCGCCCTTGACGCCCATGCGGTCGAGCTCGTGCACATGCGTGCCGCCGTCGAGGAGCAACTGCTCATCGAGCAGTGACGGGCAGCGGGCGGCCAGGGCGGGTCGGCCAGCACTGGCCGTCAGCTCGGGCGCGGGGCCTCCGCGGCCAGGGCGGCGTCGCGGCTCACATGGATGGTGCCGTGCGCGTGCTGGGGCGGGGCATAGACGGAGTACAGGCGAAGCGGTTCCGGGTCGAGGCTCACGAGGTCATGCCACATGCCGGCGGGAACGACGACGACATCACCCGGTGACGCGTACCACTCCTGCAGGGAGTCGACGTCATGGCCCATGCGCACGCGCGCGGTGCCGCGCACGATGCACAGCAACTGGTCATGGGTGAGGTGCTGCTCGAGGCCAATGTCGGCGCCGGGCAAGATGGACATGAGCGTGATCTGCAGGTTGGTGCCCGTCCACAGCGTGCTGCGGAAGTCCGCGTTCTCACGCGCGAGACGCTCGATCGCGGTGACGAGCGGTGCCGGGCCGGTGTCGGCGATGTGCATGGCAGCCCTCCTCGGGCGGATCGTGTGGGTGCGGGCAGCGCGACGGGGGTGTCCGTCTCTCGACGGGCACCCCCGCCCCCGACCGGAGCCGTGGGGAGCCGCACGACCGGGGCGGTCGTCGGGACGCCAGCGGCATCCGGTCTTCGGTCACGCGATGGTGACCAGCGTCTCCTCGGCCCGTGGGGGTTCGGGGAAGGAGACGTCGATGGTGAGCGTGCCGTCGGCGAATGCGGCGCCGTCGACGTGCATGTGCTCTGCCAGGAGGTAGCGCTGCTCGAAGTTCGCCTTGCGCTCCTCGTCCTTCTCGGTGGATTCGCGAGTGCCACTGATGACGAGCTCGTCCTCATCCACGATCTTCACCGTCAGGTCCTCCTTGGCGTAGCCGGGGACCGTCACGGTGACGCGGTAGTGGGTGTCATCGACACGATCGATGGATGAGTGCACCGCACCGTTGAATCCGGCAAGCGCGTCCTCCCACTTGGCCGACATCTCATCGATCATGCGATCGACGCCGACGAACCAGTCGCGCACATCTGCGCCGAGCAGGTCGTGGAGGGGCTCCAGGAAGCGGTGCCGGGCAATGAGGCTCTGGGTCATGGTGTGACTCCTCTGGTGCATGTGTCGATCGAGTGCCGGAGGTCGCATCGCGAGGGTGTGGCGCGGATGTGGGAACGGGTCAGGACACCCACCCGGCCGTGGAGTGCACCCGACGTCATGGACGGATGCGACGAACCCGACGCCCGTACCGCCCCGCGACGCCACAGCCCCTTGCGGGGGCCGCCCTGCGCGAGGTGCGACCGTGATGTCGGATCCGAAGTCCGGTGAGGACTCCCTCCGGCGTGTTCCCGGTTTCCCGAGGACAAGGCCCAGACTGCCCCGGCTGCTTCCCGACGACGTCACCGTGTCCTCACGATTTGCTCACGATGTGGACGACAACCCTCGACGCTCCGTCGCAGGCTTCACCCCTCAGGAGAGCGGGTAGAGGTGCGCTGCGCCAATGCCGACCACTGACGATCCCGTGATGGTCAAGCGTTCCAACGCAGTCGGGATTCCGATAGTGACGGCCTTCGAATCGACGAACCATTCAATGGATCCATGATCAAAGATCACGCGAATGCTTCGGGAGTCACTTGGCTCCTCGGTCAGGAAGACCTCAAACTCCTCTGGGACGATCCCTGAACCCGCCCGGCTGACATGCATACGGCCGCTGCGAACGCAGTAGCGGACAGATACTTGGTCTTCACCCTCGACTTCAACACACAACTCAGTTTGCTCATTCACGGCGAGGTCGAGTTTCAGGTCGTATGCCGCATGTGCAACCTGCCAGCTGAACCCTCCATCGCTGTTCAGTACATCGGGCATGATCGCTTCGCCCCGTCTGGCCTCGACTTCAGCTACTGGCGTCATAGAGAGACGGAGCCCTCGCGAATCCCGTG
>JAKALQ010000011.1 GCA_021824095.1 Actinomycetes bacterium | reverse complement strand
GACCCGTACAAGGCCAAGGGCGTCAAGTACGAGGGCGAAGTCATCCGCCGCAAGGCTGGCAAGGCTGGGAAGAAGTAATGTCACTGACCCGTTTCGGCAAGCATCAGCACGCGAAGTCCGTGTCGCGTCGTCGCCGCCACATCCGCCTTCGCAAGAAGATCAGCGGTACCGCCAGCACCCCGCGTCTCGTCGTGACGCGCTCCACGCGTCACATGTACGCGCAGATCGTCGACGACGTCGCTGGCCGCACCCTCGCGTCCGCCAGCACCTTCGAGACCGACATGCGGTCCACCGAGGGTGACAAGACGGCCAAGGCCCGCCAGGTGGGTGCGCTCCTCGCGGAGCGTGCCAAGGCAGCAGGCATCGAGTCCGTGGTCTTCGACCGCGGCGGTTCCCAGTACACCGGTCGCGTTGCGGCCCTGGCGGAGGGCGCCCGCGAGGGCGGCCTGGCCTTCTAAGGAGAAGTCATGGCTGTAGCAGGTCAGAGCAACAACCGTCGCGGTGGTACGGCCGGTGGCGATCGTCCGGAGCGCGGCGAGCGCCGCGGTCGCCGCGAGGACCGCAACGCCGCTCCCGCGGAGAAGTCGCAATACATCGAGCGCGTGGTCTTCATCAACCGCGTGGCCAAGGTCGTGAAGGGCGGTCGTCGCTTCAGCTTCACCGCCCTCGTGGTCGTCGGTGATGGTGACGGCACCGTGGGTGTCGGGTACGGCAAGGCCAAGGAAGTGCCCGCCGCCATCGCCAAGGGTGTCGAGGAGGCCAAGAAGGCCTTCTTCAAGGTGCCCCGCCTGCAGTCGACCATCCCGCACCCGGTGCAGGGTGAGGCCGCGGCCGGCGTCGTGCTCCTGCGTCCGGCATCGGCCGGTACCGGCGTCATCGCCGGTGGCCCGGTGCGTGCCGTGCTCGAGTGCGCCGGCATCCACGACGTGCTGTCGAAGAGCCTCGGCTCGGACAACGCGATCAACATCGTCCACGCCACGGTCGCCGCGCTCAAGCAGCTCGAGCGTCCGGAGCAGGTCGCGGCGCGCCGCGGCCTCCCGCTCGAGGATGTCGCCCCGGCGGCCCTCCTCCGTGCACGTGCAGGAGCCAACGCATGAGCCCCCGTCTCAAGGTCACCCAGAAGAAGTCCGCTGTCGGCACCATGCCGCAGCACCGCGACACCCTCCGCTCGCTTGGTCTCAAGCGCATCGGTGACGTCGTGGTGAAGGAGGACCGACCCGAAATCCGTGGCATGGTGCGTGCCGTGTCCCACCTGATCTCCGTCGAGGAAGTTGACTGACCATGGCTCTCAAGGTTCATCACCTGCGCCCCGCGCCGGGCGCGAAGACCAAGCCCACGCGCGTCGGTCGCGGTGAGGGTTCGAAGGGCAAGACCTCGGGTCGCGGCACCAAGGGCACCAAGGCCCGCTACCAGGTGCCGGCGAATTTCGAGGGCGGTCAGATGCCCCTCCACATGCGGCTGCCGAAGCTCAAGGGCTTCAAGAACCCCAACCGCGTGGAGTTCCAGGTCGTGAACGTCGCGGCCCTGCAGAAGCTGTTCCCCGAGGGCGGCATCATCGGGATCATGGACCTGGTGAAGGCCGGTGCCGTGCGCGAGGGCGAGCCCGTCAAGGTGCTCGGCCAGGGCGACATCTCGGTGAAGGTGCGCGTCACCGCCAACGCCTTCTCGGAGTCCGCGAAGCAGAAGATCGAGGCGGCCGGCGGCGTCGTCGTCGAAATCTGATCCTCGTCGTTAGCCTAGGCGCGGGCCCTCACCGGGTCCGCGCCGGCGCGTCATTGACGCGTGAGTAGTGGGAGGCACTTGTGCAACTCGGAGCATTCGCGTCGGCGTTCAGGACGCCGGACCTGCGCAGGAAGTTGCTCTTCGTCCTCGGCATCATCGCCCTGTTCCGCATCGGCTCGGTCGTGCCCACCCCGGGCGTCGACTACAAGGCCGTGCAGACCTGCCTCAGCCAGGTGCAGGACAACCCGATCCTCGGGCTGGTGAACCTGTTCTCCGGCGGAGCGCTGCTGCAGCTGTCGATCTTCGCGCTCGGCATCATGCCGTACATCACCGCGAGCATCATCATGCAGCTGCTCACCGTCGTGATCCCTCGGCTTGAGGCCCTCAAGGATGAGGGGCAGTCGGGCAACTCCACCATCACGCAGTACACGCGCTACCTCACGATCGGCCTGTCGATCCTGCAGTCCACCTCGATCATCACGATCGCACGCACGCCCGGTCGCCTCCTCCCCGGTTGCAACCAGCAGCTGATCCCGGACCAGTCGATCTTCCTGCTCATTGTCATGGTGTTCACCTTGACCGCCGGCACGTCGCTCATCATGTGGCTGGCCGAGCTCATCACCGACAAGGGTGTCGGCAACGGCATGTCGGTCCTCATCTTCACGTCGATCATCGCGACGTTCCCGGGCCAGCTCATCAACATCTACCGCTCCAACGGCGCCTTCACCTTCCTCATGACCCTCGCCATCGGCATCGTCACGATCATGGGTGTGGTGTTCGTCGAGCAGGCCCAGCGCCGCGTGCCGGTGCAGTACGCCAAGCGCATGGTCGGGCGCAAGCAGTACGGCGGCACGTCCACGTACATCCCGCTCAAGGTGAACATGGCGGGCGTCGTCCCGGTCATCTTCGCGTCGTCACTGCTCTACATCCCGACGCTGGCAGTGAACCTCAGCGGCTCCACAGCACCGTGGGCCCAGTGGATCGCCACGAACCTCTCGAAGGGCGAGAACTGGGTGTACATGCTGCTGTACGGCGCCCTCATCATCTTCTTCACGTACTTCTACGTGGCCATCACCTTCAATCCGAAGGAGACGGCGGACAACTTCAAGAACTACGGTGGCTTCATCCCCGGCATCCGCGCGGGCAGCCCCACCGAGGACTACCTGCAGTACGTGATCTCGCGCCTCACCGCGCCGGGATCGGTGTACCTCGCCATCATCGCCATCATCCCGCTCATCGCCTTCGGCGTGCTCGGGGTGGGCAACCGCTTCCTCTTCGGTGGCACGTCCCTGCTCATCATGGTGGGTGTCGGACTCGACACCGTGAAGCAGATCGAATCGCAGCTGCAACAGCGCAGCTACGAGGGCTTCCTGCGGTAGCCCGCACGACACACATCGGAGAGGCCCACAGTGCGCATCATCCTGATGGGTCCGCCCGGCGCCGGGAAGGGGACCCAGGCCGAGATCATCTCGGATCGGCTCGGCATCCCACACATCTCGTCGGGTGCCATCTTCCGTGCCCATATGGCAGCGGGCACCCAACTCGGCGTGCAGGCGCGTGAGTACATCGACCGCGGTGACTACGTGCCCGACGACATCACGAACGGCATGATCCGCGCCCGCCTATACGAGGCCGACGCCGAGCGCGGGTTCCTCCTCGACGGTTACCCGCGCACCATCGACCAGATCCACCGGCTCGATGAGATGCTCGCCGGCCATGATCACGCCATCGACCACGTCATCCTGCTCACGGCGGACGTGGAGCCGATGGTGGAGCGCCTCCTGGCCCGCGCGGTGGTGGAGGGGCGCAGCGATGACACGGCGGAGGTCATTCGCAATCGCATGGCCGTCTACGAGGCCAAGACCGAGCCGCTGGCTCGGGTCTACGAGGGCCGCGCCCTGTTGCGCCGCATCTCGGCCATGGGGGACATCCCCGAGGTCACCCATCGCATCCTCGAGGCGCTGGGCGAGGCCTAGATGCTGCTCCGGCTGACGCCGATGGAGGCTGCGATGCGGGCTTCCTTCGCAGCCGCGTCCGTCGCCGTCGCTGCCGTCGGCCACGCGCTCGGCACCGAGCACGCACACCATGACCTGCCCCGCACCCTGATGGCCATGGTGCTGCTCCTCGGCGTGGCCTGGGGCACGCGGCGCCCGAGCCGCATCCTCATGGCAGCCATCGCTGCCCAACTGCTCGTCCACGGTGGCGTCCCCGCCACTGCGCACATGGTGGCAAGCCACCTGCTCGCCACCATCGTCGCCCTGCTCCTCATGGCACAGGGTGAGCGCCTGTGGGCCCTGTTCGGCGACCTGTGCCTCGGTCGCCTGCCCGCAGATCCCGTGGCCCTTCCGCGCCCCACCGCCGCATCCGTGCACCGCGGTGTCCGGGTCGCGCGATCCATGTGGCTGCGCACCATCGTCACCCTTCGCGCCCCACCAGCCCTTGCCTGACCGACCAGCTGTCCAGCCACTCATCCGTCAGTCCATTCGCAAGGGATTCATATGCGTTCCATCACCATGTTCACTGCCGCCGCGCTGCTGCTCAGCGCCTGCGGCACCTCGACGGAGGTGGCGCCGATGGCGTCGCCATCCGGCACGTCCTCCGCGGCCGCCAGCACGGCTGCCGCACCTGTCACCGTCGCCAACGCCTATGTCAAGGCCATGGATGGCGCCACCATGTCCAACGCCCCCCTCATGACGGGCGCCTTCATGACCCTCATGAACACCACCGATCGCGACCTCACCCTGACGGGGGGTACGGCCACCTTCGCCAAGCAGGTGCAGGTGCATGAGATCGTGCAGGGTGTCATGCGCCAGAAGCAGGGCGGGCTCGTCATCCCGGCCGGCGGCAGCGTGACCCTGCAGCCCGGTGGCAACCACGTGATGTTCGTCGGCATGGCCGCACCGCTCCTCGCCGGAGACGAGGCCGACTTCACCTTGCAGTTCGCCGATGGCAGTGCCGTCACCGTGCACGCGCCTGTCAAGGCGATGAACGCGGGATCCGAGACCTACCAGCCGATGCCGAGCATGGGTGGCGGATCCATGCAGGGCTCCGCCAGCGCCACACCGAGCATGTGATGGATCGACGCAGCTTCCTCGGCATGGGCCTGAGTGGTGCCGTCGGGGTGGTCGCCGGCGGCTCCGCGATGCTCGGAGTCGATCGCGTGCGTCAGCTTGGGCAGGAGGGCGCGGTGGGAACGGCCACCGTGCCCTTCCTCGGCGTGCACCAGTCGGGCATCGACACGCCGCAGGCGTCACTCGGCACGCTCGTAGCCTTCACCTTGCGGCCAGGCACCGACGCGACCCGCCTCGCGCGGCTGCTGCGGTTGTGGTCTGCGGACGCGGCTCTCCTCCAGGCCGGGCAACCATCGATGGGCGACGCCAATCCGGACATGGCTGCCACACCAGCGTCACTCACCATCACGATCGGCATCGGACACGGCGCGTTCGTGGCGGCAGGTCGGGAGGACCGGTGGCCCTTCACGGTGGCGGATATCCCGGCCTTCCCCGTCGATCAACTCGATCCGCGGTGGACGGGCGGTGACCTGCTCGTCCAGGTGTCCGCGAACGATGGCGGCACCGTCACCCATGCAGTCCGCGAACTCATGCGTGACGCACAGCCCTTCGCCACGGTGCGTTGGCAGCAGTCGGGCTGGCATGTGCAGCCCGGCGTCAACCCGGGGGAGCACCCGCGCAACCTGCTCGGCTTCCGTGAGGGGGCAGGCAACCCGGTCCCCGGCACAGCCCATTTCACCGACACCGTGTGGCATTCCGGGACGGGGGCGTCCTGGTTCGCCGGCGGGACGAGCATGGTGGTGCGCCGCATCCGCATCGACCTGGACCGATGGGACCAGGTGCCGCCGGCTATGCAGGAGGCGACCATCGGCCGCTATCGGTCCAGTGGCGCGCCGCTCGGTGGCACGTCGGAGTACGAATTGCCGAACTACGCGCTACGTGGACCCACCGGTGCACCGCTCATCCCATGGGATGCCCACATGCGCCTGGCCGAGGCCCCGCGCAACATCTATCGCCGCCCGTTCAACTACGACGACGGAATCGATGCCGCGGGCATGCCGGATGCGGGTCTGCTCTTCATCGCCTTCGGTGCCGATCCCTCCCAATACCTCCACATCCAGAGCAATCTTGCGGCACACGACGCCATGAACCGCTGGGTGACGCCGATCGGATCGGCGCTGTTCGCCGTGCCTCCGGGCGTGGTGACTGCGACCGACTGGATCGGCCAGGGGCTCCTCGCCTGACGCCGGTAGGATCTGGTCCACACACGAGGAATGGGAGCGACGTGGCTTTCCGGCGCGGCAATCGCATCGAACTCAAGACGCCACAGCAGTTCCTCGCGATGCGACAGGCTGGCCTGGTGGTGGCGCACACCCTGGAGCATGTGCGTCAGGTCGCAGCCGCCGGGATGACGACGGCTGACATCGATGGCATCGCTCGTGCTCGACTGCGTGACGCGGGAGCCACATCGTCCTTCCTCGGCTACCACGGCTACCCGGCCACGATCTGCGTCTCTGTGAACGAGGAGGTCGTGCACGGCATCCCCGGTCGCAGACCGCTGCATGATGGCGACCTCGTGAGCGTGGACTTCGGGGCGATCATCGACGGTTGGCATGCCGATGCCGCGATCTCCTTCGGCATCGGCACGCTCGATGACACCTCACGGCGACTCGTGGACGTCACCGAGCGGGCACTGTGGGCGGGCCTCGCGAAGGCCATTGTCGGCAATCGCCTCAGCGACATCTCCCATGCCGTCGAGACCTGCGTGCGTGCCGATGGTGCGTGGCATGTGATCGAGGACTATGTCGGCCATGGGATCGGGTCCGCCATGCACATGGAGCCGCCCGTCCCGAACTACGGCGCGCCCGGCAAGGGGCCGGAGCTGCGGGTCGGCATGGCACTCGCGATCGAGCCCATGGTGACCGTGGGCACCATTGACACGAGGGTGCTCGAGGATGACTGGACGGTCGTCACCGAGGACGATTCGCGGGCGGCCCACTGGGAGCACACGGTGTGCATCACGCCCGAGGGTCCGTGGGTGACGACGGCGATCGATGGCGGCGTCGCCCGGCTCGCGGCCCTCGGCGTTACGGTGCCGACGCGCGACTGACCGCCGTCAGAGCCCGCCACCCTGCTGCATCGCACTCAAGGCCGCGGGGCCGAGCACGACGATGAGGAAGGTCGGGAAGATGAAGAGCAGCATTGGCATGAGGATCTTCACCGGCACCTGCTGTGCCTTCTCCTGCGCCAACTGACGTCGGCGCACGCGCATGTCAGCCGTGAGCTCGCGGAGGACCGGGCCGATGGAGATGCCCATGCGGTCGGCCTGCAGCAGGGCGCTCGTGAAGGCGTGCATCTCCTCGATCGTGGTGCGGCTTGAGAGCGACTGCAGGGCCTCTCGCGAGGAAAGCCCGATCTGCTTCTCCTGCAGGTAGCGGCGCAGTTCGCCAGCCGTCGGCCCTTCGGAGTGCGCCACCACCTGGGCCACAGCGGCATCGAACCCCAGACCAGCCTCCACGGTCACGGTGAGCAGGTCGAGGGTGTCTGGCAGCGTCTTGCGCAGGAGCGTCTGTCGGGTGCGGGCATGGCTGCCGATGATGAGGTCGGGCGCCTCATAGCCGAGCACCGTCACGGCCAGCCCCATGAACAGGCCATTGGTGGAACCCTGCAGGCCCGCCGGGATACCGAGCACGAGGCCGATGGCCACGGAGAACACCTTCATGGCGATGATGTTGTCGACCGTCCAGAAGGGCGGATTGCCGGCCTGCACCACCTTGGCCTCGATCTCGCGCATCGATGATGGCAACACGATGCGACGGCCGATGGGGTTCGCCAGGTGCAGCAGCCGCAGCCACAGCGGGTCGCGGAGAACCTCACGATGGCGTTGCCGCGTCCACTCCCGGAGTTCGCGATCCAGCAGGGCGAGCGAGCGCTCGATCTCAGGACGTTCGCGATCGGCGCGGGACAGCAGCACCGTGCCGAGACCGACCCCCACGAGCAAGGCGACGAAGGCCAGCAGCGGGAGCCAAGGGAGCGTCCAGGCAGAGGTCATACATCCACCTTGATCATGCGCTGCATGATGAGCCAGCCCACAAGCAGCATCGCACCGGCGATGGCCATGAGCAGCAAGCCGGTGGGCGTCTGCCAGAGCGGAGCAAGGTAGCCGGGCCGCGTGGCCAGCAGGAAGAGGAAGAGGCCGATGGGCAGGGCCATGAGGACGTAGGCCGACATGCGGCCCTCCGCGGTGAGCGCCTTGACTTCCCGACCGAGTTCGGCCCGCTGACGCACGGTCTTGGAGACGGTGACGAGCAACTGGGCGAGGTTGCCACCGGATCGCCGTTGGATACGCAGGGCAGTGACGACCCAGCGAAAGTCAGCGCTGTCGATGCGGATCGCGGCCCGCTCGAGTGCATCCTCGATGGGTACGCCGATGCGCACCTCCTGCAGCGCACGTCGGAGTTCGGCGGCGACTTCATTGTCCGCTTGCTCGGCTGCGGCGACGATGGCCTGATCAAGGGCGAAGCCGGAGCGCAGGCTGCTGGCGATGAGCATGAGCGCGTCGGGGAGGGCTGCCTCGAAGTGGCGCGAACGCTTGGCCCTGCGCCGCCGTAGCCACAGTTGCGGCAGGCCAAGCCCGAGTGGCACGGAGGCAACGAGCGCTGGCAGCAGTGCACCGGTGAGGGCGGTGAACAGCAGAGTGGCACCACCGGCTGCGGCAACGCGGATGAGTGTCCACTGTTCGGCGGACCGATTCACCGAGGCGCCGTCGAGGAGCACCGTGAGGCGTTCGGCGTAGCCGCGACGGCGGAGCAAGGGGGCAACCGCGTCCTCGATGGCCTCGAGGAGGGTTCGCTCCGGCTCGGTCTGTGGTGCGACCCTACGGATGGCGTATGAGGCGATGAGGCGCTCCATGCGGCGTCGCTCAGCCCGGTTCGAGCCCTCAAGGGCGAGCAGGACGAACCCGAGGATGCCGCCAGCCGTGACGAGGCCGAGGAGCAGGAGTCCGATCGAGGTGAGCAGCCCTGGTGACGTTGCCGTTGCGAGGGCCTCGGCAGAGGGTGCTGGAGAGGGGGGCGTCGTTGCCAAGGTCCCGGCGGATGCCGAGGGGGATGCCGTTGGTGTTTGCAGGGTGCTGAGGAACGCGCCGGTGATCCCCGCAGCGTCGTAGGCGCGGTACGCGGTGCCGCGTCCCGCAGCCGCGAGGCCCTCCAGGGTGCTGAGGGTGGCGGCACTCGGGCGCAGGGCGACGGCGTTGAGTGTGCACGCCGACGCCCGGAGGTCAGCGGACGCGGTGTCGAGCGTCGCACGGCTGGTGGTGTCCTGACCGTCGGCGAGCAGCAGGATGGTGCACGGATGGTTGGCCGGTGCCACCGTGAGCGCCGTCGCAACTGCGTCAAACAGGGCCGTGTCGCCACCTGCCTGGAGCCCGTCGACCGCCGTACGCATGCTGGTGCGGTCGAGGGTCGGACGGACGCGGACGGTGGGCTTGGCCGAGAAGGTGATGAGTGCGATCGGATCGACCGCGGGAACCTCACTGATGAATCGACGGGCGGCCGACTGGGCCGCCGTGAGCCGCGCACCCTGCATGGAGCCGCTCGTGTCCATGACGAGCACGACCGTTTGCTGGACAGGGGTCACGTCGACGGCGCGGGCTGCCATCGGTGCCGCCACCGATGTGAGGAACAGCAGGGCCAGGGCGCCGAGGATTCGCAGGCCGCCGGGAGGGAAGCGTCGCCGGAGCATGGGGCCCTAGAAGGTGACCGAGGTGTAGAAGGCGGGAAGGGGGAGGTTGCGGGCGCGGAGGTCGTCGATGAATGTGGGACGAATGCCAGTGGGCACCAGGATGCCGCCAGCTCCTTCGCTGCCGCGGTAGTCGTAGGTGAAGAGGTCCTGCGTTGTCACGAGTTCACCCTCCATGCCCACCACCTCCGTGATGTGGGTGATGCGTCGGCTGCCGTCGCGGAGACGGGCCTGCTGCACGATGAGGTGGATGGCCGACCCGATCTGCTCACGGATGCTGCGCGACGGAAGTTCGATGCCGGACATGAGGCACATGGTCTCGATGCGGGACAGGGCGTCTCTCGGCGTGTTCGCATGCACGGTGGTGAGTGATCCGTCGTGGCCAGTGTTCATGGCCTGCAGCATGTCGAGGGCGGCGGCATCGCGGACCTCGCCGACGATGATGCGGTCGGGACGCATGCGCAGTGCATTACGGACGAGGTCGCGGATCGCCACCTGTCCGCGACCTTCGATGTTGGCCGGCCGGCTCTCGAGACGCACCACGTGATCCTGTTGCAGTTGCAGTTCGGCGGCGTCCTCGATGGTGACGATGCGCTCGTCAGCTGGGATGAAACTGGACAGGACATTGAGCGTCGTCGTCTTGCCCGACCCCGTGCCCCCGGAGATGAGGATGTTCAGCCGCCCGTTCACCGCGCTCTCGAGCAGGGTGCGGACGTCGTCGGTGAAGGTGCCGAAGGCGACCAGGTCATCGGCCGTGAAGGGGTCGATCGCGAACTTGCGGATGGTGAGCGACGAGCCGTCGAGGGCGATGGGGGGGATCACCGCATTCACGCGTGAACCGTCAGGGAGGCGTGCATCGACCATGGGGCTGGACTCGTCAACGCGGCGGCCGACGCGCGCGACGATCTTCTCGATGATGCGACGCAGGTGGTCCTCAGAGTCGAATGTGACGTCGGTGCGCTGCAACTTGCCACCACGCTCAACGTAGACCCGGTCAGGTCCGTTCACGATGATCTCGGAGACCTCGGCGTCGCGCAACAGCGGTTCGAGCGGGCCGTGGCCGAGGATGTCGTCGGCCACCTCCTGGATGAGGCGCGTGCGATCACTCGTCGACAGTGGCAGCGACTCGGCTTCGAGCAGTGCAAGCACCGTCTCTCGGACGGCGCCCTCAAGCTCGTGTGGCTGCATGTCGCTCGAGTACAGGCGCGGTCCCAGGCGTTCCAGCAGCGAGGCATGAAGCCGGTTCTTGAGGTCAGCCAGGGCGTCGACCTGCCGGGACTCGGCCTCACCGGCCGTACCGACACGCTGCGAGAGTGTGCGCGTGGGTTGGGCCGGTGTGTACTCCTTGTCGCGGATCTGACTCAGGCGCTCGCTGAGGCTGGACATCAGGCGCCCCGACGGAAGAGTCGTGACTTGCGCTGCGGTGCATGCGCGGCACCGACGTGCTCGGCCTCGAGGCCACGCTGCATGCTTGCCAGCTTCTGCAATGCCATGGCAACTGGATGCTTGGGCTTGTCCGTGACGATCGCAACGGCACGATTGCCTGCACGTGAGACGTCGGTGCTCTGCGGGATGACGAGGTGGATGTTCGTACCGAGGGCGCGCTCGATGTCGTCGAGCTCCAACCCGTTCATCTCGTCGCCGCGGTTGAGCACGATCTGCCATGCAGACCTGGGGTAGCCCAACTCGTCGAAGGTGTCGAGCGTGATGCGGAGGTTCTTCAGCGCCGGGATGTCGGGCGTCGTGGCGAGGACGTAGGTGTCGGACAGATCGAGGGCGGCGAGCACGGTGTCGGTGAACGCCGGAGGGGAGTCGACGATCACGTAGTCGTACTCGGAGCGCAGCACCTGGAGTAGTTCTGTGACGAGCGCCCCTGGGATGCGCTCGACCTCCTCCGGGTTCATCGGGGCGAGGAGGCAGTCGAGGCCCGATTGGTGGTGGTGTGCCAGCGCTGCAACCCCCTTCGCATCGATCTGCCCAGCCATCGGGATGGCATCGGCGATGGTGGGGGAGCTCGGAAGCCCGAGCGAGATGCCGACGTCGCCGAACTGCAGGTCGAGATCGACGAGGACCGTGCGGCGCTTCTCGATGGCCGCGAGTGCCACCGCGAGGTTGATCGAGATCGTCGTCTTGCCGCATCCGCCCTTGGAGGAGAACACCGTGACGATCTGGCCCTGGCCGATCGTGGGGGTGACGCCGAGCTGGCGGGCTGAGACCTCACGGGAACGCTTGCAGGCGGCGGAGATGGCCTGCAGGTCGTCAACCGTGACAACCTCGCGCACGCCAGCCTGCAGTGCCTGGGCGATGAGGGCGACGTCGATACGACGACGCAGCAGCACAACGCCGAGCGAGGGTCGGCGGATGCGGTACTCGGAGGCGATTGCGAGCGCGGACGCCAAATCGAAATCCGCGTCGATGACGACGAGCGTCTCGTCCCGGTTGTCCTCGAGCGCGCGGGTCAGCAGGTGCGCGCTGGCGACCCGCACGACGTCGTCGCCGATCGCGAATGCGGTGGCCTCGGAGTCGCCGCGGCTCGTGTCGAGGAACAGTGCCATGCGATCACCGGAAGAGGTCGTTGGTCGTGAGGGCGGGGGCCGGGCCAACGGTGGAACGGCTCGTCATGAGGCCCAGGTAGAGGGTGCCGACGGTGGTCGACTGGATGAGCTTCTCCGCGCTGCGCTGGTCGACAGCCACCGTGAGCCGCGTGCTCGGGACCTGACTGGCACCGGTGCTGCCATCGGTGGAGTCACCGACGGCCAGCACGAGGACGTCCGACAACAGGAGTCGCGTCTCCTTGCCCTTGCCGTCAGCGGAGGGGTACAGGAGGAAGACAGCCACATGCGATCCCGGGTGCACGAAGTTGCCCACGCGCGGCGTATCGGCAACATCGACCGACACCGCAATCTGGCCGTCAGGGACAGCCAGGCCGCTTGCTGCGGTCTGTGGCGTCGTGAACTCCGAGAGCAGCACGAGTTCGCCGGTTCGGATGTTCGTGACCGCCAAGTTGCCGGCGTCCGTCGCGCTCACGGACGTTGTCGCACCGGTGGGAGCAAGGCGACGAGGGATCTGCTGCACGGCGAGCATGCCGGATCCGATGGCCGTACCAAGACTGGTGCCCGCAGGGATGTCCTGCTTCGCCACGAACACGTCCACGGTGGCCAGGCCGGCGGCAGCGCGCTGGTCGGCCGTCTGTGCGTACCACCAGAGTGATCCCGCGCCACCGATCGCAAGGACGAGCGCCACAGCCGTGAGCACGAGGCGTCTGCGTTGCATCGTGCACCTCCGGTGCGGGGGCGTGGACCTGCTGGTGATGCGCACGATAGCCGTTGCGCACCCGGAAACGAGTCCGCGGGACGCACCGAGTGTCGGCGCGCCCCGCGGGCTGTACAGGCGGTCAGGTCAGATGGAGTTGGCGGCCGAGCTGAAGCTGCTGCTCAACCTGCCGCTGAGGAACGTGACGGCCGCGATGATCGCGACAGCGATGAGGCCGACGAGGAGCGCGTACTCCACAGCCGAGGCACCCTCGTCCTTGCGCACGCGACGCTGGACGGCGGCGACGCCTTCCTTGACGGCGAGCTGGCCTCGCACAACGGTGTTCATGATTCGCATCTGCATGCGCTCCTTCTCAGTTCGTAACCGTCCCTGTGCTCCGAGTCGGCGAGGTCATTCCACACCGTGGAGGACGGCTTCGGCAAGAGCATATGCCGAACCGTTTCGCTTCGTCCAAATTCCATGCCTTCCGCCTCTGGTTATCCGAACATCTCGGCCCTGCGCTGGGGATTTGTGGGCGGTTTGGACGCGCTGTGGATTTCCCCTAGACTCCCTCCTCGGTGTGCTATGCGCGCCGAGCTCGTCATGCCCATGTGTTTCACCTGAAGCCGGGGACGCGTTGCCCGGCGTTCAGCGCATGCCATCGATCCAGTAGCGAAGGTGTGAACACTTGGCCAAGAAAGACGGTGCCATCGAAGTCGAGGGCACCATCCTCGAAGCGCTTCCCAATGCGATGTTCCGGGTGGAGCTCGAGAACGGTCACAAGGTGCTTGCGCACATCAGCGGCAAGATGCGGCAGCACTACATCCGCATCCTGCCGACCGATCGGGTTGTCGTGGAGCTCTCGCCCTACGACCTCACGCGCGGTCGCATCGTCTACCGGTACAAGTGACGTCCGCGTCAGCATCGAGGAAAGAGCAGCCATGAAGGTCCAGCCGAGCGTCAAGACGATCTGCGACAAGTGCAAGGTCATCCGCCGCCACGGTGTCGTCATGGTGATCTGCGAGAACCCGCGCCACAAGCAGCGCCAGGGCTGATCGCGCACCACGGCAACGCCCACCACAACTGAATCCCTGCAAGACGCCAGATCCGTCCCTCCGCTCCCAGCCACGGAGCAGAGACGACACCCCCGGTACTGAGGCCGGGGACCCACCCGGGCGGGTGGAACCGATCAGGCGCCCACACCTCAGCCGCTTCCCGAAAGAGAGCACCGCCCGATGGCACGTCTCGTCGGTGTCGACCTGCCGCGCGATAAGCGCGTGGAGGTCGGACTCACCTACATCTACGGCGTTGGCCGCACGCGTTCCCAGGAGACCCTGGCCGCGACCGGTATCAACCCCGACACCCGCGTCAAGGATCTGACGGACGAAGAGCTCGTCAAGCTCCGCGACTACCTCGAAGGCAACTTCAAGCTCGAAGGCGACCTCCGTCGTGAGGTTGCGGCCGACATCCGCCGCAAGGTCGAGATCGGCTGCTACCAGGGCATCCGTCACCGCCGCGGCCTCCCGGTGCGCGGCCAGCGCACGCACACGAACGCGCGCACTCGCAAGGGTCCGAAGAAGACCGTCGCCGGCAAGAAGAAGCCGAAGAAGTAATCGCCAAGGAGCATGGACTGAATGGCACCGTCTAAGACTGCGAAGGCCGCGGCCGGCGCGAAGAAGATCCGCCGCAAGGAGCGCAAGAACGTCGCGCTCGGGCAGGCGTACATCAAGAGCACGTTCAACAACACCATCATCTCCATCACCGACCCCACGGGTGCGGTGATCTCCTGGTCCTCTGCAGGGCAGGTCGGCTTCAAGGGGTCGCGCAAGTCGACGCCCTACGCCGCGCAGATGGCGGCCGAGGCCGCTGCGCGCCGCGCCATGGAGCACGGCATGAAGAAGGTCGACGTCTTCGTCAAGGGTCCGGGTTCGGGCCGCGAGACGGCGATCCGCTCGCTGCAGGCCACTGGTCTTGAGGTCGGTTCGATCTCTGACGTCACCCCCGTCCCCCACAACGGCTGCCGCCCTCCCAAGCGGCGCCGGGTTTGATTGCCTGAGAGGAGAGAACACACATGGCCCGTTACACAGGCGCCGACTGCAAGCGTTGCCGTCGCGAGAAGACCAAGCTCTTCCTCAAGGGTTCCAAGTGCGAGTCCGCGAAGTGCCCCATCGAGATCCGTCCCTACCCCCCGGGGCAGCACGGCCGTGCGCGCACCAAGGAGTCGGAGTACCTGCTGCAGAAGCGCGAGAAGCAGAAGGCTGCTCGCATCTACGGCGTGCTCGAGAAGCAGTTCCGCTCCTACTACGAGGAGGCGAACCGCAAGCAGGGCAAGACCGGTGAGAACCTGCTGCGCATCCTCGAGTCGCGTCTCGACAACGTTGTCTACCGTGCAGGCTTCGCCAAGAGCCGTGACATGGCCCGTCAGCTCGTCCGTCACGGTCACATCACCGTGAACGGCAAGCGCGTCGACATCCCGTCGGCTCGCGTGACGGCAAGCGACATCGTCGAGGTGGCCGCCAACTCGCGCGAGCTCACGCCGTTCGTCGTGGCCCGCGCCGAGGCCGGCGACCGCACCGTGCCCGCGTGGCTCGAGGTCATCCCGTCGAAGATGCGGATCCTCGTGCACTCGCTGCCGGTGCGTGCGCAGATCGACACGGCCGTCCAGGAACAGCTCATCGTCGAGCTCTACTCGAAGTAGCAGGTGCTGGAGCCGGGGCCCTCGGGCCCCGGCCATCCTGCCGTCCGCACCGCTCCGCGCGGTCCCACAACTGCACATCCCGACTGCGACGTCATATGGAGGGCGTCGCTCGAAAGGAAGACATAGTGCTCATCGCACAGCGTCCGACACTGACGGAAGAGCCGATCTCGCCCACACGGTCGCGATTCGCGCTCGAGCCGCTCGAGCCCGGCTTCGGCTACACGCTCGGCAACTCGCTCCGTCGTACCCTGCTCTCCTCGATCCCCGGTGCCGCCATCACGAGCATTCGCATCGACGGTGTCCTGCACGAGTTCTCGACCCTCGAGGGCGTCAAGGAGGATGTCGTCGAGATCATCCTCAACATCAAGAACATCGTCGTCTCCTCGGAGTCGGACGAGCCGGAGATCATGGTCCTGCGCAAGTCCGGTGCGGGTGTGGCCACGGCCGCTGACATCCAGGCGCCCGCTGGCGTCCAGGTGCACAACCCCGACCTCCACATCGCGACGCTCGGTGACAAGGCCCGCCTTGAGATCGAGTTCGTCGTCGAGCGTGGTCGCGGGTACGTCACCGCTGCGCAGAACAAGCAGCAGGGTCAGGAGATCGGTCGCATCCCGGTCGACTCCATCTACAGCCCGGTCGTGAAGGTCACCTACAAGGTCGAGGCCACCCGCGTCGAGCAGCGCACCGACTTCGATCGCCTCGTCATCGACGTCGAGACCAAGCCGAGCATGCTGCCCCGTGATGCCATGGCATCGGCGGGCAAGACGCTGGTGGAGCTCTTCGGGCTTGCCCGCGAGCTCAATGCGGATGCGGAGGGCATCGAGATCGGCCCGTCGGCTGCGGATACCTTCGCCGCCGAGCAGCTGACGATGCCCATCGAGCAGCTGGACCTCACGGTCCGCTCGTACAACTGCCTCAAGCGTGAGGGCATCCACTCGGTTGGTGAGCTGCTGGGCCGCTCCGAGGCCGACCTCATGGACATCCGCAACTTCGGTGCGAAGTCCATCGACGAGGTCAAGGCCAAGCTGCAGACGCTCGGCCTCGCGCTCAAGGACAGCCCGCCCGGATGGGACGCGGGAGCGTCCTTCGTTGATGACGACCAGTCGTTTGCAGAGGACGAGCGCTTCTAGCGCCTCTGCGTGAATCGAGGAGAAGAACATGCCAGCCCCAACCAAGGGTGCCCGCCTCGGCGGCGGCGCGGCCCACGAGCGTCTGCTGCTCGCGAACCTCGCGACTGCGTTGTTCCAGCACGGTCGGATCACCACGACCGAGGCCAAGGCCAAGCGCCTGCGCCCGCTGGCCGAGCGTCTCATCACGTTCGCGAAGCGCGGTGACCTGCATGCTCGTCGTCGGGTCCTCGCCATCATCCGTGACAAGGGCGTGGTGCACGCGCTGTTCACGGAGATCGCGCCCCGGTACGAGAACCGCCACGGCGGCTACACCCGCATCGTGAAGCTCGAGCCGCGCAAGGGCGACAACGCGCCCATGGCCGTCATCGAGCTCGTCGAGCAGCTCTCTGCAGCGGCCGAGGCCGAGGCGGCAACGCGTCGTGCGGCCAAGGAGGCAGCGGCAGCCAAGAAGGCCGCTGAGCAGGCTGCGGCTGCCCCGGTGGCAGCGCCTGCTGCACCTGCGGTCGTGGAGCCGGAGGCTGCTGAGGCCCCCGCGGAAGCCCCTGCCGCTGAGTGACGAACCACCACGATGCCCCCGAGTCCGCTCGGGGGCATCGTCGTCTTCGAGGGATGACGAGGCGGCGGGCGTGCTGGGCCAATACCCTGCGTGTGTGCGACTGCGCATCGACCTGGCCTACGACGGCACCGACTTCCATGGGTGGGCGTCCCAGCGGGACCTCCGCACCGTCCAGTCGACCGTTGAGGAAGCGCTGCGGGTTGTGCTGCGCCTGTCGGCGGCACCGCGAGTGACGGTCGCGGGGCGGACCGATGCCGGCGTGCACGCTCGCGGACAGGTGCTGCATGTCGACGTGACGCAGGCGCCTGACGCACCACGATTGGCGCGACAATTGAACGGCGTGCTGCCGGAGGACGTGCGTGTGCTCGCCGTCGGCGAGGTGCCGGAGCAGTTCGATGCCCGCTTCTCGGCGCTTGCCCGGCGCTACTCCTACCGTGTGTCGGACGCCGCCTGTGTCGACCCGCTCGAACGGCACACGACGGTGCTGCATCCGCGTGCGCTCGACGTGGACCGCCTCAATGCGGCCTCGACGCCGCTGCTCGGCCTCCATGACTTCGCAGCCTTCTGCCGGCGCAACGACACCGGGACGACCATCCGCACGCTGCAGGAGTTCACCTGGCATCGGGACGAGTACGGCATCATCATCGCGCGCCTGCAGGCCGACGCCTTCTGCCATTCCATGGTGCGTGCGCTCGTCGGTGCGCTGCTCATGATCGGCGATGGCAGGCGGCCGGTGGCGTGGGCCTCGACGCTGCTTGCGGAGGGCATCCGGCGCTCGATTGTCGCCCCGGCACATGGCCTGGTGCTGGAAGAGATCCGGTACCCCGACGCGTCGACGCTGGCCACCCGGCAGGAGGTCACCCGCCAGATGCGGCAGGCGCAGGAACTCGAGGGGCCGCCGGCACCCACACCGTGAAGGCGGCTGACGACCCCGCCCGGCGCCAGGCAGTGGAGTGATCCAGCGCTGCCGCCAGCGGGTCAGCATCGCGGCGTCCGAGCATGATGCAGGTGGTCCCCGTCGGGACACGGGCCTGCCCTCCCTCGGCAGCTCGGTAGGCGAGGTCTGCGTCGATGCGTGCCGCGCCCCAGTAATCCTGCCGTCCGTCGAACCAGACAAGCACATCGGGGCGGAGCAGCGGGATCGACTTCGCGGCGCCGTCGCTGGAGAACAGATGGCAACCTTGGGGCAGGAGGTGGAGCGCGGGATCCTCTGCCCACGGCTGCCCGGCCACGCCGATAGCCGCGCCCAGCACGAGGATCGGCAGGACGAGCCACGGTACGGGCCGCCAGTACGCGGCGCGGAGGCGCTCGTACCGAGTCTGCCACTGCGTCCAGCGAGCAGGCGGCGTTGCCAGCACCCATGCGAGTACGGGAGGGGCGAGCAATCCGGCCGTTGGTGTGAAGCGCTGCGAGAAGGCGCCGGCAAGCACCGCGGCGGCCGCACCGCCCAGCAGGATGGCAGCAAGCGGTGCACCATCGGCACGCGCGGACCGGCGGAAACGCATGGCCAGCAGGATCACCACGACGGCCAACGCGCCCCAGTAGGTCCGCTCGCCCCACCCCATCTGGGCGACGCCCGCCCATTCGATGATGCGCCCACGTGCCACCGAGGCCACGCGGGCAGCATTGCTCCACGCACCCAGGCCCAGTGGGCCGGCCACCGCCCCCACCATGCTCGCAACGGCTGCGACCAGCGCCAGCAATCCCCTCGCTGCTGCCGGGCGCCCGTGTGATGCGAGCGCGAGGGCCGCGACTGCCAGCCCCAGCCCAGGGGCGAGGGCCGTCCATGACCCGTGCACCCATATCCCGACGTATGCACTGCCGGCAGTGATGCCGCCCACCCCCAGCACAGTCGGCAGGGTCGCAGCACGCGCACCCAGCAGGCGCCACGACAGCACGATGGCGACGATGAGGATCGCGAGCGCAGGTGCAGCGCCCCTCGGCGTCAGGATCGGTTGGGCGCCGAGGGCTGCCGCGGTGGTGGCAGTGAGCGTGGCACCCATCCCCGCACCGAGGGCACGGGATGCGAGGGCGACCGCTGCGAGGGTCACGGCAGTGGAGAGAGCCGACAGGATGAACAGCCCGGGGAGACCGGCAAGGCGCCAGAAGGCACCGAGCACGACGTCCCATCCCGGCGACGTGGGCACGAAGGGGTTGGCCACGGGTGCCCAGCTCCAGTGGTCCGGGTGGACGAGTGGCGAGCCGCGCAGGACGTCCAGACCCTCGCGGGCCATCCAGGGGGCGTCCGAGGCGTCAGCGGAGGTTGCGAGGAGGGTGGCAAGCGTGCAGACCCATGCGCACAGCAGGAGGCGATCCCGGCGGGAGAGGGGGATCTGCTGCATGGGAGCAACCTATGGCGCGTACAGCGGTGGGCCGTGCATCGCCGAGGCCGCGGTCATGTCGAGGCTGGCAACCAAAGCGAAACGTCGCGAAGGCGACGGGCCTCGCGCCAGCGGTGCGACGCGCTGAGCGATGAGGCCAGCGCTGACTCGCTCGCGGTCGCGGCTACGCAGGTTGTTCCGGCAGGCACGGGCCCCGTCGGATTGCTGCCGGCCATGTAGCGGATGTAGGACGTAATGCGCTGGCGGCCCCAGTAATCAAGACGCCCGTCGAACCAGACAGGCACGTCTGGTCGGAGCAGGAGGACCTCGTTGGCGATCGCGTAGTCCGCAAAGAGGTGACAGCCCGACGGGAGGGCAGCGACGACAGGCGATGGGGCGACAGCGGGCGATGTTCGCACCTGCAGCCCAGCCCAAGGCAGGAGCACGGCAAATGTGAAGGCGAGGAGGCGTCCGAGGTAGAGCGGACCGAGCCGGTGGTCTGCCGGTCGAGTCCTCCCCATCTTGGTCCAGAGTCGTGTGATGAGCGCAGCGAGCAGCGGCGCCGCCAGGACGACGGCTTGGAACATGAATCGCAAGGCGAAGAATGCGGCACCCGTGCTCGCAATGGTCGCGAGCGAGAGTGCCACGATCGGCGTCTCATGCCACGCAGGTGCCCGGCGCAGGCTCACACCCGCGATCAACGCCAGCACCGAGCCGATCACGATCAGCGCCACCTGCCAGAAGGTGGACTGCGCAGGGAAGGGAGACCACTCGACGATGAGTCCGGCACACTGTGCCTGTACGCGCGCCGCGTCCGACCAGGCGTTGAGGCCCGCGGGTCCCGCGCTGATGGCCAGCAGGGTGGCGATCATGGGCCACAGCGCGAGTCGCAGGCGAAGGGAGCGCGGGCCCGGCTGCGGCAGTAGCGCCCACAGTGCGATGCCGAATGCCGTTGCGGGTGCGAAGAGCGCCCATGAGGCGTGAATCCAGAGACCAAGCGTGGTGATGGCTGCTTGTGTGACGGCGCTGCGGATGAGCCGTTGACGCGATGGCAGCTGGCTGGTGGCTTGCCGCAGCCACGCGAGCAGCCAGGTTCCATCGACCATCCAGAGGGCAAGCGCCGGGAGAGCGGCGCGACTCGCCAGAGCGCCCTGAACTGCCCAGAGCCACAGGAATGCCACGGCAATGGCGGTGGAGGAGGCGCCGCATCGCCGCGCCACCCAAGCCAAACCGGCCAGGGACAGCGCCACCGCGATGATGCCTCCGATGGTCACGCCGACCGGACCGAATGCGAGGGTCCAGAGGCCCAGGAACACCTGCCACCCAGGGGCCGTCGGGATGAAGTTCCCGGCCACCGGATCCCAGCCCCACGTGTCTGGATGGGCGACCGGACCTCCGTGGAGCAGTGCCACACCCTCCCTCGCCATCCACAGTGGATCGGTGAAGTAGTTCGAGGACGCGGCGACGCATGCCGCGACGAGTGATACCAACGGCACGGTCCATGCATCTGCCGACCATCGGGGCCGAATGGAGGTCAGAGGTGATTCCGTTGCCGTCACGGCGGATGATTCTCCGGATGGGCGGCTTTGGCTGCAACGCTCGACGCTCCGCGATTTGTGCCGACGGGAGTCCGGTCGGTACCCTTCGTCCTTGCGTCCACGCGTGCGGTTCTCGCACGTCCACGACGCCCCAGTGCCGCACCCGGAGGCTTCCCCCGAGGGTCGGCGCCCCCGGACGAACGAACGAAGGTATTGCTGTGCGCACTTTCCAGCCGTCGGCGCAGAACGTCGAACGCACGTGGTGGGTCATCGACGCCCAGGACGTCGTCCTCGGTCGTGTCGCCTCGCAGGCCGCAGCGCTCCTGCGCGGCAAGCACAAGCCGACGTTCGCCCCGCACATCGACTCGGGTGACTTCGTCATCATCATCAACGCCGAGAAGGTCGCACTGTCCGGGCAGAAGCTCCGCGACAAGTTCGACTACCGTCACTCGAACTTCCCGGGTGGTCTCACGGCGACGTCGTATGGCGACCTCATCGAGAAGAACCCCCGCCGCCTCGTCGAGAAGGCCGTGAAGGGCATGCTGCCCCACAACCGCCTCGGTCGTCAGATGGGGAGCAAGCTCAAGGTTTACGCGGGTCCCGAGCACCCGCACACCGCGCAGAAGCCGGTGCCGTTCACGATCACCCAGGTTGCCCAGTAACCACTCGGTGGTTGCGACGAAGGAATGCACATGACCGAAGAGATCTACTCCACCGAGACATCGGCTCCCGCGAAGGCGTCGCGTGGTGCCGCCGTGGGTCCGGGCAATGCCACCGGCCGTCGCAAGGAGGCGGTGGCGCGTGTGCGCCTCGTCCCCGGCACGGGCCGTTGGGTCATCAATGGTCGTGACCTCGCGACCTACTTCCCGAACAAGCTTCACCAGCAGGCCGTGAACGAGCCCTTCAAGCTCACGGAGCTTGAAGGCAAGTACGACGTGCTTGCCACGATCGCCGGTGGCGGCGTGAGTGGGCAGGCAGGCGCCCTGCGCCTCGGCATCGCTCGTGCGCTGAATGAGATCGACCGTGACGCCCTGCGTCCCGAGCTCAAGAAGGCCGGCTTCCTCACGCGTGACGCCCGCATCAAGGAGCGCAAGAAGTACGGTCTCAAGAAGGCGCGCAAGGCCTCGCAGTACAGCAAGCGCTGACGCGTCCTCGACGCCATCACGGAACCCCCGCTATGTGCGGGGGTTCCGTCGTCTCCGGGGCTGTACCGCCTACGCTGACGCCGTGCTGGGTGTGCAGGCTTCGATGCGACGCGTCCTCCTCCTCGGAGCAGCACTCACCACGCTGGTGGCCTTTCCCCGCACCACGGATGTCTTCGGACTGCCGAAACTGCTGGCGCTCATCCTCTGCGTGAGCGCGGTCGGCGTCCTGATGTTGCCGGTTGCCTGGCCCTTGGTCACCTCGCGCGCCTCCCTGCTGCTGCCGAGTGGGCTGTTTGTCGCGGGGCTCTCCCTCGCCGGGATCCTGAGCCGACAGTCGGAGTTCATCACCCTCTATGGAGCGATGGATCGAGCCAATGGTTGGTTGTGCTACACGGCACTCACCCTTGTGCTCGTAGCTGGCGCGATGGCGTTCGACGCCGCTTCGGTTCCCCTGCTCTTGCAGGTACTGGCAGGCGTTGGCGTTGTCGAGGCGCTCTATGGGCTGGTGCAGTATTCGGGCCGAGACCCGATCGCGTGGTTTCGGCCATTCGTGGTCATGGGTACCTTCGGCAACCCGGACTTCGTGTCAGGCTTCCTCGGTATTGCCGCTGTTGGCCTCCTCGGCCTTGTTGTGAGCAGGTCAACATCGATGCGGGGACGCATCGCTTACGGCGCTGCATTGCTGTTGGTGCTCCTGACCATTCGACTCTCGCTTGCCATCCAAGGACTCATGGGCTTCACGGTCGGCAGCGTGGTCCTCGTCGGCATGCTCCTCCTCGGATTGGATCGACCCCACCTCGTGAAGCGGCTGCGAACGCCATACGCAGTGCTGGCACTTGGATTCCTGGTGCTCAGCGCCCTTGCCATGACGGATCGTGGGCCACTTGCACGCATCCTCTTCAAACCGAGCGTGCAGGATCGGCTGTACATGTGGGATGCCGCACTACGGATGTTCCGGATGGAGCCGTTGCGCGGTGTCGGCCTTGATGCGTACGGCGACTGGTATCGGCTTGTCAGGAGTCCAGCGTCCGTCGCATTCCACGGCCCCACCGTGTTCTCGAATGAGGCGCACAGTGTGCTCCTGAACCTGCTCGCGACCGGTGGGCTGCTCGTCACACTGCCCTACCTGGGGCTCTGGATCGTTGTCGCGCGTGCGGCTGTTCGTGCAGCGCAAGACCCCGTCACCCGTGGGCCTGCCGCGATCCTCACGGGGGCCTGGGCCGCCTACATCGCCGACTCCCTGGTATCGATGGACCAGATCGGTTTTGCCGTGTGGGGGTGGCTGCTGGCAGGGGCGATCCTCGCCCTTCGCCCAGCGGCACGAATCCGCGGGGTCGGTTCCCCGTGGCAGCGGGGAACCACGCGGCTGCTCGTCGTCGGTGTGGCCTTGGGCGGGCTGGCAAGTGTTGGGTACGCGGTCCAGGTGGACCATGCCATCGGGGCCGCGACGTTGCTGCCGACCACGACACCGGCTGAGCGGGCGGTGGCGATTAGCGCGATGACGCGGGCAGGTCTTTCCTGTCCGGAGCCCATTCGCGTGCTGGGGGTGGTTGAGGAGCTGAAGCGCATCGATGCGCCTGGCGCGGCGATCCGTGTCGGGCTGGATGCGGTCCGGCGCTTCCCGCGCGAATCGCTGCTGTGGCAGGAACTCGCAGTGGTGTACGAGTCCACCCACCAGTGGCAGCGCGCGGTCGCGGTGCGGGAGCACATGGCAGTGCTCGACCCCCTCAACAGCGAGTCCCTGCACCAACTGGCCCTCGATCGCGCCGCCGCAGGGTGACGGGCAGCCCGCACTAGGCTCGCGTCGTGGCACGACTCTTCGGAACCGACGGCGTTCGCGGGCTCGCCAACCGCGACCTCACGGCCGAACTGGCCCTTGACCTCTCGGTGGCGGCAGCGCATGTGCTCGGTGACGCCGGGGCCTTCGTCGGACATCGGCCCCGTGCTGTGGTCGGCCGGGACCCGCGCCTGAGTGGCGAGTTCCTTGAGGCGGCCGTCGTCGCTGGGCTGGCGAGTGCAGGCGTCGACGTGGTGCGCGCGGGCGTGGTGCCCACGCCCGCCATCGCCTTCCTCACCGCCCATACCGGCGCCGACCTCGGCGTCATGCTGTCGGCCTCGCACAACGCCATGCCCGATAACGGCATCAAGTTCTTCGCCCGTGGTGGTTCCAAACTCGACGATGCCGTCGAGGACGCCATCGAGGCTCGGCTCAATGAGCCATGGCAGCGGCCCACGGGCGCCGATGTCGGTCGCATCACCGACGATCCCAGCCTCGTCGAGCACTACATCACGCACCTCGTCGGCACCCTGCCGCATGCACTCGATGGCCTTCGTGTCGTCGTCGACGGTGCCAACGGAGCAGCCTCCCGTGTGGCGCCCGAGGCCTACCGTCGTGCGGGTGCGGAGGTCATCGAGATCCACACGGCCCCCGATGGCGTGAACATCAATGACAACTGCGGCTCCACGCACATGGACGACCTGTGCCATGCCGTCGTCGAGTCACAGGCCGACCTCGGCATCGCGCACGACGGTGACGCCGACCGTTGCCTCGCGGTCGATGCGGCCGGTCGTGTCATCGACGGCGACCAGATCATGGCCGTGCTCGCCCTCGCCATGCGCGATCGCGGCTCCCTGCGCGCCAACACGGTCGTCGCCACCGTCATGTCGAACCTCGGCTTCAAGATCGCCATGCGCGAGGCGGGCATCAACCTCGTGGAGACCGCAGTCGGTGATCGCTACGTGCTCGAAGCCATGCGTGCCTCCGCGTACGCGCTCGGCGGCGAGCAGAGCGGGCACGTCATCATGCTCGACCATGCCACCACCGGCGACGGCACGCTCACCGCGCTGCACCTCATGTCGCGCATGGCGGAGACGGGACGCCCGCTCGCGGACCTCGCTGCGGTGATGCAACAGCTGCCCCAGGTGCTCGTGAACGTCCGCAACGTCGACAAGTCGCGCGTGAGCACCTGTGAGCCCTTGAATGCGGCCATCACCCGGGCCGCCTCCCGACTCGGCGACACCGGCCGCGTCCTCCTGCGTCCGAGCGGCACCGAGCCGCTCGTCCGCGTCATGGTCGAGGCTCCCACCGAGGAGCTCGCTCGCGAGGTCGCAGACGACCTCGTCGCCGTTGTCGAAGCTGAACTCTCGCTGTAAGGACCCACCATGTGCGGCATCGTCGGATACGTCGGAAGCAAGCAGGCAGTGGATGTCGTCGTGGACGGCCTGCGCCGACTCGAGTACCGCGGCTATGACTCGGCCGGCGTCGCCATCGTCGCGGACGGCGCGCTCGCCGTGCGCAAGAAGGCAGGCAAGCTCGCCAACCTCCGCGATGTACTGGACCACGATCCCACCCCGGCATCCGGCACCGGCATCGGCCACACCCGCTGGGCGACCCATGGTGGGCCCACCGACGCGAATGCCCACCCGCATGTGTCGGAGGACGGCAAGGTCGCCATCATCCACAACGGCATCATCGAGAACTTCGCCGAGCTGCGCGCCGAACTGCTGGCTGCCGGCGTGCACCTCACGTCCGAGACCGACACCGAGGTTGTCGCCCACCTGCTCGCAGCAGCCCTTCCCGCTGCTGACGGCGACCTTGCGGAGGCCATGCGGCGCGTGTGCCGTCGTCTCGCAGGCGCCTTCACCCTCGTCGCCGCGCATGCGGACATGCCCGGTGTCGTCGTCGGTGCGCGCCGCAATTCGCCCCTCGTCGTCGGGCGCGGTGACGGCGAGAACTTCCTGGCGTCCGATGTGGCCGCCTTCATCGCGCACACGCGCCATGCCATCGAACTCGGCCAGGACCAGGTGGTCGAGCTGCGCCCCGACCGCATCACCGTCACCGACTTCCACGGCGCGCCAGCACAGGTGCACGAGTACGAGGTGACGTGGGACGCCGCTGCCGCCGAGAAGGGCGGCTATGACACCTTCATGCTGAAGGAGATCCACGAGCAGCCGAAGGCCGTCGCTGACACGCTGCTCGGCCGGATCAAGCACGGGCGCCTCACGCTCGACGAACTGCAGTTCTCCGAGGAGGAACTGCGCTCCGTCGACAAGATCATCATCACCGCATGCGGCACCGCCTTCCATGCCGGACTGGTCGCGAAGTACGCGATCGAGCACTGGACGCGCGTGCCCTGCGAGGTGGAGCTGGCGAGCGAGTTCCGCTACCGCGACCCCATCCTCGATCGCCACACCCTCGTCATCGCCATCTCGCAGTCGGGCGAGACGATGGACACCCTTATGGCGCTGCGCTACGCCAAGGAGCAGGGCTCGCGCGTGCTCGCGATCTGCAACACGCAGGGCTCGACGATCCCGCGTGAATCCGACGCCGTGCTCTACACGCACGCCGGGCCCGAGGTGGCTGTCGCATCCACGAAGGCCTTCCTCACGCAGATCGTCGCGGTGTACGTCTTCGCGCTCTACTTCGGGCAGGTGCGCGGCAACATGTACGACGAGGAGATCCAGCACCTCATCGCCCAGGTGGCCGACATGCCGCAGAAGGTCGACCTCGTCCTCGACACCGTCGAACCCATCCGTGCGTTGGCCCGCACCTACGCCGACGCGCACTCCGTGCTCTTCATCGGCCGCCATGTCGGCTACCCCGTGGCCCTCGAAGGCGCCTTGAAGCTCAAGGAGATCGCCTACATGCACGCCGAGGGCTTCGCTGCCGGCGAGCTGAAGCACGGGCCCATCGCGCTGCTCGAGGAGGGCTTGCCGGTGTTCGTCGTCGTGCCGCCGCCAGCCGGACGCAGCGTGCTGCACGAGAAGATGGTGTCGAACATCCAGGAGGTGCGCGCCCGCGGCGCCCACACCATCGTCCTCGCCGAGGAGGACGACGACAGCGTGCTCGACTACGCCGACCACATCATCCGCATCCCAGCCTGCTCCACGTTGCTGCAGCCGCTCGTTGCCACCGTGCCGCTGCAGGTGTTCGCCTGCGAGATGGCCACCCTGCGCGGCTTCGACGTCGACCAGCCGCGCAACCTCGCGAAGTCGGTCACGGTCGAGTAGCCATGATCGTCGGCATCGGCGTCGACGTCGTGGAGATCGACCGCTTCCACGCCATCGCCTCGCGCACGCCCGGCTTCGCCGAGCGCGTCCTCACTGATGCCGAACGACACCACCGCGATGGCTCCCCCCGCGCCCGCGCATCGCTGGCCGCACGGTGGGCCGCGAAGGAGGCCGTCGCGAAGGCCCTCGGTGCCCCGGCCGGCATGCACTGGCACGACTGCGAAGTGAGTGTCGACGACGCCGGACGCCCCCACCTCACCCTGCGTGGCAGCGTGCTCGCCGTCGCAGAGTCGCTCGGCATCACGCACTGGCACGTGTCGCTCACCCACGATGGGGGCGTGGCCATGGCCTACGTCATCGCGGAGCGGCGCGCATGAACCTGCCCGTGCTCACCGCGTCCGCCGTGCGTGACGCCGAGCGACGCTTCCCGCGCGAACTCGCCGACGGCACGCTCATGGACCGGGCGGCGATGGCGGTGGCCACGGAGGCCATGGCCATGCTGCGCGAGACCGGCAGCGTCGTCGGGCGCACCGTGCTGCTGCTCGTCGGTGGCGGCGACAACGGCGGCGATGCGCTCATGGCCGGTGCCCGCCTGGCCCGACGCGGCGCCCGGGTGGTCGCGGTGCCCCTCGCGGCGCGGATGCATGGCGCTGGCGCGCATGCCCTGCAGGCCGCTGGTGGGCGTATCACCGATGCTCCCGGCGCCCTCGCCCTGTTCGATCGCCTCGACCTCGCCATCGACGGGATCGTCGGCATCGGCTCCACTCGCCCGCTCGCGGGCGATGCTGCACTGCTCGCGCGCGCCCTCGCCGATGCGGCGGTGCCGACGCTGGCCATCGACCTGCCGTCCGGTGTGCATGCCGACACGGGTGCGGTCACGGGCACCACGATCCGCGCCGACCGCACAGTCACCTTCGGGGCCCTGCGCCGCGCGCACGTCATCGCGCCGGCCGCCCTGCGCTGCGGTGACGTGCATGTGGCCGACATCGGGGTGCCGATGGCGTCGGACGATGTCGCCGTCACCTCGGAGGACGGATGGTTCGCGGCAGCCGCGCCGGACGTCGACAAGTACGCGCGGGGGGTCGCGGGCGTCGTCACCGGATCCGTTGCCTACCCGGGCGCCGCGATCCTGAGCAGCGCGGCAGCGGCGCGCAGCGGATGCGGCATGGTGCGCAACTTCGGTCCCACCGCCCCGATGGTCGTGGCCGCGCACCCCATGGTGGTGCCCGCCGGCCGAGCAGACATCGTCTACCACCCGCGCACCCAGGCCTGGCTCGTCGGCTGCGGCATCGGCACGGATGCTGATGCTGCCGCTGCCGTGCAGGCGGTGCTCGACATGCCCCACCCGGTCGTGCTCGATGCCGACGCCCTCACCGTGGTTGCCAACAACCCTGCGCTGCGGACCAAGGTGCGTGATCGGATCGCGCCGACGCTCATCACGCCCCATGCCGGCGAGGCGATGCGCCTGGCCGAGGGGCTCGGATGCCCCATCGACCTCGACGCCGACCGCCTTGGTGGCGCACAGGCCATCGCCCGCGCGCTGGCGGTCGTCGTGCTGCTCAAGGGGCCGACGACGATTGTGACCGACGGCACGCGCTGGATTGCCACGCCGCCACTTGGCTCGAGGCTGGCCACCGCCGGCAGCGGTGACGTGCTGGCGGGCATCATCGTCGGCGCGCTCGCGCGGTGGGAGGCCGAGGCGCCCCTCGGTACGCCGGAGGTCATGGCCATTGCCGCGGCTGCAGCAGTGCGGCATGCCCGCGCGGCCCGCGGCGGCTCGCCCGTCGCCACCGACCTCCTCGACGGGTTGGATGCGGGACAATGACCGCGTGACACGAGCCGTGGGCCCCGCGCGAGCGGTGGCAGACATCGACCTCTGGGCGTATGCCGCCAACGTGCGCGCCCTGAAGCGTCGGATCGGCAGTGCCCAGTTGCTGTGCGTCGTGAAGGCCGATGCCTACGGGCACGGTGCCGAGCAGTGCGCGGCGACCGCGCGTGCGGCGGGAGCCGACTGGCTCGGGGTGGCCTTCGTCGACGAGGCCCTCGCCCTGCGCGCTGCGGGCGATCGCGGACCTCTGCTCGCCTGGATCCTCAACGAGCACGATGATCTCGCCGGTGCCATCGCGCGTGATGTCGACCTCAGCATCAGCAGCATGCGCGAACTCGAGCTCGTGCTTGACGCCTACCACGCCGCCGGTGCGCCGCCACGGGTGCACGTGGAGGTCGACACCGGGCTCTCGCGGGGAGGGGTGGCGCCCGGCGACTGGGACGCTGTGTTCGCGGCCGTGCGAGACATCGACGTGGTGTCGGTGTGGTCGCACCTTGCCTGTGCTGACGAGCCGACACACCCAGCGAACGATGCCCAGCGTGCGGCATTCGAACGGGCGCTCGCCGTCGCCGCCTCCCAGGGCGTGACACCGCGACTGCGCCACCTCGCGAATTCCGCGGCCACCCTCACCCGGCCCGACCTCCACTTCGATCTGGTGCGCGTCGGCATGGCCTCCTACGGGGTCTCGCCGATGGACGACAACATCGAGCAATTCGGCCTCGAACCGGTCATGACGGTGCGTGCTCGCATCGCGCAGGTGCGCACGGTGCCAGCCGGCACCGGGGTTTCCTATGGTCACCACTACGTCACCGACGCTGACACGAGGTTGGCACTCGTCCCACTCGGGTACGCCGACGGGGTGCCGCGTGCGGCATCCAACCGGGCGCCAGTGGCGATCGACGGCGCCCGCCGCACCATCGCCGGCACCGTCTGCATGGACCAGTTCGTCATCGACGTCGGTGCCACCGAGGTGGAGGTCGGTGACGACGTCGTGCTCTTTGGTGCGGGCGGACCCAGCGCCGAGGAATGGGCGCGCGTGTGCGGCACCATCGGCTACGAACTCACCACCCGGCTCGGCGTGCGCCTTGCCCGTCGCTTCCATGGCGGGGTCTGAGCATGCGCATCTCCACCGCCGCTGACATGCAGGCGCTCGGCCGCACCATCGGCGGCCTGCTGCGTGCCGGTGACCTCGTCATCCTCGACGGGCCGCTCGGTGCAGGCAAGACCACGATGACGCAGGGCATCGCGGACGGGCTGGGTGTGCGGGGTCCTGTCACCTCGCCCACCTTCGTCATCGCCCGCACGCATCCGTCCCTCGTCGGTGGGCCGTCGCTCGTGCATGTCGATGCCTATCGCGTCGGCTCCTGGGAGGAGCTCGACGACCTCGGGTTCGGCTTCGACGCGGCGCACGTCGTCACGGTGGCCGAATGGGCCCATGGGCGCATGGACGACCTTGCCGAGCACCGGCTCGTCATCCACATCGCGCGCGCCGATGACGACACGCGTACGGTCCGCCTCGAGGCCATCGGTGCACGATGGGAGGGTGTCGATGTTCCTGCTCGGGATTGACACCTCCACGCCCGTCGTGAGCGTGGCGCTCGTCCGCAATGGCGTCATCGTCGCGGAGGCATCGCACGGCGAGCCCGGCGGCCCACAACTGCACGGCGAGATGCTCGCGCCCCTCATCCGCGAGGTCATGGACGGCACCCCCTTCACCCGTCTCGACGGCATCGCCGTCGGCGTCGGTCCCGGCCCCTACACGGGATTGCGCATCGGCATGGTGACGGCGGAGGTCATCGCGCATGCGTCTGGCATCCCCGTCTACGGGGTGAGCTCACTCGACGCGATCGCGCACGGTGCCCGACGGGCCGGCCATGTGGGGCGCTTCGTTGCCAGCATCGACGTGAAGCGCCGCGAGTTCGCGGCAGCCACCTACGACGAGCACGACCATCCGGTGTTCGGCCCCAAGCTGGTGCCCGCGGATGCGGTGCGACACGGTGCCCTGCCGCACGCCGCCGACATCGCATTCGTGGCCATCGTGCGGGCCCTGCGTGGCGAGGAGCAACCAGTGGTCCCGCTCTACCTGCGCAGTCCGGATGCCACTGTGGGTGCCCCACGCAAGTCGACGGTGCAGCGATGATCACCGCCTTCGGTTGGTGGCACATTCCCGACGCCGTCGCGCTTGAGCAGCAGTTGTTCGACATCCAGCCCTGGACGCCTGCGCAGTTCTGGGCCGAGCTCGCGGCAGACGATCGTGTGCTCGTCGCTGAGGTCGAGGACGGGGCCCTGCGCGGCTATGCGGCCCTCGCCGTCGGCGGCGATGAGGCCGAGGTGCTGAACATCGCGGTCGCACCCGCATGGCAGGGCCATGGGCTCGGTCGACGGCTGCTGCAGGCGCTGTTCGATGCGGTGCGACATGCGGGAGGGCAGCGCGTGCTGCTTGAGGTGCGCCCCGACAACCAACCCGCGCTCGCACTGTACGAGCGCAGTGGGTTCCGTCGCATCGGCCTGCGACGCGACTACTACGCGCTCGGCGTCGATGCCGTGCTCATGGAGTGCCATGTCTGAGCCACTGGTGTTGGGGATCGAGACCTCATGCGACGAGACCGGCGTCGGCATCGTGCGCGGGCACACGCTGCTCGCCGATGCCGTGGCGACGAGCGTCGACGAGCACGCACGCTTCGGTGGCGTCATCCCGGAGGTCGCGGCGCGTGCCCACCTCGAGGCCATGGTCCCTGCCCTGCGGCGGGCCTGTGACGAGGCGGGCATCGCCCTGCACGATGTTGATGCCATCGCCGTCACGAGCGGCCCAGGGCTCGTCGGTGCGCTGCTCGTCGGCGTGGCTGCCGCGAAGGCCCTGAGCCTCGCGCTCGACAAGCCGCTCTACGGCGTCAACCACCTCGCCGCGCACGTGGCCGTCGACCGCCTCGAGCATGGTCCCCTGCCGCAGCCGGCGATCGCCATGCTCGTGAGTGGCGGGCACTCATCGCTGCTGCGTGTCGATGACGTCGCCTACGCCGTGACGCAGTTGGGGCAGACGCTCGATGACGCCGCGGGGGAGGCGTTCGACAAGGTGGCCCGCATCCTCGGGCTCGGCTTCCCCGGTGGGCCGGCCATCGACCTCGCAGCGCGCGCCGGCGACCCCGCTGCCATCGCGTTCCCGCGGGGGCTCACCGCGGCGCATGACCTCGAGACCCACCGTTTCGACTACTCGTTCTCCGGACTCAAGACCGCCGTGGCGCGCTGGGTGGAGCATGCCGAGCGCGATGGCCGCAGCATCCCGGTAGCCGACGTCGCGGCGTCCTTCCAGGAGGCGGTCGTCGACGTGCTCACCCGCAAGGCCCTCGACGCCTGCACCCGGGAGGGCATCGAGCACCTCATCATCGGCGGCGGCGTTGCGGCGAACTCACGGCTGCGGGCGCTCGTCACCGAGCGAGCCGCACGGGTCGGCGTGACGGTGCGCATCCCGGCACCGCGGCTGTGCACCGACAACGGCGCCATGGTGGCATCCCTCGGCGCGCACCTGGTCGCGTCGGGCATCGCGCCGAGCGAGCTTGCCTTCCCGGCCGACAGTTCGATGCCGATCGACGTCGTGCGCGTCTGACGTTCACGGTTCGCACACGACGGCCGTCGGGACGTCCCCGATGCGGGTGAGGGCGACGACCATGGCGCGGTCACCGTGGCACCCGCGCAGCCACTGCCGCCGCAGCGCTTCGGTGTCCGCGGCGAAGCCGCGCTTCATCACGGTGAGTGCCCCACAGCCCAGGCCCGCCAGTGCGCTGCCAACGCGACGTCGATCGAAGGGCAGCACGTCGAGCACCCGGTAGGTGGTGTGGAAGGGCGTCGGTACGGGCGCGCCATCGCGCGTGAGGTACCCGATGTGCGGGTCGATGCGCGTGGCATCGAGGCGTGCGGCCAACGTGGTCACGAGGCCACTGCGCGTCACCACGGGAGCCACGTCGATGAGGTGGTCGCGGACGCCGGTGACGGTCTCGTCGACCGACGCGTCGGACGTGAGCAGGTCGAGGCTGCCGTCGTGGGTGAGTGCGAGCGCACGTCGCGCCGGGAGGCCAGCGAAGCCGCGGAACCACACCGAGGCCTCGACGAGGTCACCGTCCACGGCCGCCCAGGTTGCACTCGCGTCGGAGGGCACGAGCGCATGGTCGATGCCGGGCGCCACCTTCACCACCGTGCGTGGCAGGCGATCGGCGAGGGTGCGCACCCACGACCAGGGCGGGCTCCACGACTCGGGATCGAGCACCCGATGCCCCGTACGCCCGTCGATCGTGCGCGGGCCCGTCGGGTCGCGCCGGGCGGGATCGAGGAAGGCTGCATCCGCGCCATCGAGGGCCCAGGCGAGCACGGCGGGATCGGTGAGGTCGCCCACGTGGATGGTGACGTCGAGGCCGGCGCTGTTGTGACGGGCGAAGGCCGCCGTGTCGGGGTCGAGTTCGACGGCACGGACCCGCAAGCCCGCGCGCGCGAGGGCACGCGACTCCAGCCCGAGGCCACAGCCGAGGTCGGCGGCCTGGCGCACGCCTGCGTCGGCAAGCTGCCGTGCACGCCACTCGGCGAGCACCGGGCGCGTGGCTTGCTCGAGTCCCTCGCGGGTGAGCCGCATGTCGGTCGCCGGCGCATGCCAGCGGGTGGTGGCGCGATCCTCGAGCGACAACTGCGTGAGCACGGCCGCCCGTTGGCTGGCATCGAGCCCGAGTGCCCGCTGTAGGGCGGCCCCAAGGCGCAGCGGATCGCGGTCGGTGGCGGCACGGGCCATCGCGAGCGCGGCCTCGGCTGCCGAGCTGAGGATCCATGGCTGCTCCACCCGGCCATTCTCGTGCGCGCCGGGCATCCGGCGGTGTGACCGGGCTGCGCGCCGGACGGTGGGGGACGGTTTGCTGCCCGTCGGATGCCGTGACTACCATGCCGCTTGGCACTCTCACCATGAGAGTGCTAACGGACTCCGGCGACACCCGCGACGACGCCAGAGACCATGTCCCGTTTCGTAACTCGCGAAAGTGGAGGTAGACCGTGTCGGTCACCCTCAAGCCGCTCGAGGACCGCATCGTCGTCCAGGCACTCGAAGCCGAGCAGACGACCGCCTCGGGCCTCGTCATCCCGGACACCGCCAAGGAGAAGCCGCAGGAGGGCAAGGTCATCGCCGTTGGCCCCAAGCTGCTCGACGACGAGGGCAAGTTCAAGGACGTGAAGCCCGGCGACGTCGTCATCTTCTCCAAGTACGGCGGCACCGAGGTCAAGTACAACGGCCAGGAGTACCTCATCCTCGCCATCCGTGACGTCCTCGCGGTCGTCGAGAAGTAACGCGTACTGACGCGCCCCGCCGCCGTGAGGGCGTGCGGGGCGCGTCGTCGATCAGGGAGTCAACATGGCAAAGATCGTGGAATTCGACGAGGCGGCTCGTCGCAAGCTGGAGCGTGGCGTCAACGCACTCGCGGACGCCGTCAAGGTGACGCTCGGCCCTGCCGGCCGCAACGTCGTCATCGACAAGAAGTGGGGCGCACCCACCATCTGCAACGACGGCGTGACCGTCGCCAAGGAGATCGAGCTCGAGGATCCGTACGAGAACCTCGGCGCACAGTTGGCCAAGGAGGTCGCCACCAAGACGAACGACGTCGCTGGTGACGGCACCACCACCGCGACCGTGCTCGCGCAGGCCATGGTCCGTGAGGGCCTCAAGGTCGTCGCTGCCGGCGCGGCCCCGATGGACGTGAAGCGTGGCATCGACGCTGCCGTCAAGGCCGTCGACGCAGAGCTGCGCCGCATTGCACGCCCCGTGAACGGCACGGCCGAGGTCGCCCAGGTGGCCACCATCTCGTGCCGTGACGCCAACCTCGGCGGCCTCATTGCCGAGGCCTTCGACCACGTCGGCAAGGACGGCGTGATCTCCACCGAGGAGGCCTCCACG
>JAKALQ010000077.1 GCA_021824095.1 Actinomycetes bacterium | reverse complement strand
AGGCTCCTACGTGCTGCGCTGGGTGATCGTCGCCATCTTCACCGCGCTCGGCGGCTTCATCGTCGTCGTGAACGCCTACACCCGCAATCCAGCCAAGCACCTCACCGGGCTGCACTGGCTGACCCCAATCGGCACGCTCCTGCTCGGCCTCGTCATCTCGCTCTGGACGTCGCGGGTGGCCGTCGAGGTCGACGACGACGAGTTGCGCGTGCGCTTCGGCCCAGGCTGGCCCGTGCGCCACATCCGTTGGGAGCGGGTGAAGTCGGTGGAGGCCATCGACGTCCGTCCAGCGCAGTGGGGCGGCTGGGGCTACAAGGTGCAGCCACTGCGTCACGCCCAGGCCGTCGTGATGCGTGGCGGTCCAGGCCTCAAGCTCACCCTCGACAACGAGACGCTGTTCGTCATCACCGTGGACGATGCCAAGCGGGGGCTTGAGGTCATCCGCGGCATCCTCGCCACCAAGTAGGCACAGCCACCGGGCAGGCGCGCGCGAGCGGACCGCGGCGTTCCGCTTTCTGATGCATGGGCGGGATTCGGACCGCTGATGCATGCGAAAGCGGAACGCCGTCGCCAGCACGGCTGACGACGGCGTTCGTACTGGCTCAGGCGAGTTCGGCAGCGACGAGCTCCGCGATCTGCACGGCGTTGAGTGCCGCACCCTTGCGCAGGTTGTCGTTGCTGATGAACAGGGCCAATCCGCGACCGCCTTCAACCGACTGGTCGACGCGGATGCGACCGACGTAGGACGGGTCGGTGCCTGCCGCCATGAGCGGCGTGGGCACGTCGACGACCACGACGCCCGGGGCGTCAGCGAGCAGCGCAGCGGCGCGTTCGGGGGTGATGGGGCGCGCGAACTCGGCGTTGATCGACAGCGAGTGCCCGGTGAACACGGGCACGCGGACACAGGTGCCGCTCACCCGCAGGTCGGGGATGCCGAGGATCTTGCGCGACTCGTTGCGCAGCTTCTGCTCCTCATCGGTCTCGAGCGAGCCGTCGCCCGCGAGCGAGCCCGCGAAGGCAACGACGTTGAACGCGATGGGTGCCACGTACTTCTGCGGCTCCGGCAGGTGCACGGAGCGTCCGTCGTGCGTGAGCATGGCGATCTCCTGCGTGACGGCGGCGCGCACCTGGCCATCGAGTTCGTTCACGCCGGCGAGGCCGGACCCGGAGACGGCCTGGTAGGACGACACGACGAGGCGCACGAGCTGGGCCTCCTCGTGCAGCGGCCGCAGCACCGGCATCGCAGCCATGGTGGTGCAGTTGGGGTTCGCGATGATGCCCTTGGGGCGGCGGGCGATGTCCTGCGGATTCACCTCGGACACGACGAGCGGCACGTCCGGATCCATGCGCCAGCCCGACGAGTTGTCGATGACGACGGCGCCGGCCGCTGCGAAGCGGGGCGCCAGCGCCTTCGACGTGCTGGCACCGGCGGAGAAGAGTGCGATATCGATGCCGGCAAGGTCGGCTGTGGCCGCATCCTCGACGACGATGTCGTCGCCGTGGAAGCGCAGGGAGCTGCCAGCGGAACGTGCCGACGCGAACAGGCGCAGCGAGCCAACGGGGAAGTTGCGCTCCTCGAGCGTGCGCAACATGACGCCGCCGACCTGCCCGGTGGCGCCGACGACGGCGACGGTGAACTGCCTGGCCATGATCAACGTCCCGTTCCGCCGTACACGACGGCTTCGATCTGGTCCGCGTCGAGTTCGAACGCGGTGTGGAGCACCCGGACGGCGCGGTCGAGATCCTCACTGCGCACGATGACGGAGATGCGGATCTCGGAGGTCGAGATCATCTCGATGTTGATGCCGGCCTCAGCAAGGGCCGCGAAGAAGGTGGCCGACACACCGGGATGCGAGCGCATGCCCGCGCCGATGAGCGAAAGCTTGCCGATGGTGTCATCGAACTGCAGGGAGTCGAAGCCGACCTCGCGCTGGATGCGGGTGAGGGCGTTGGTGGCGTTGTGGCCCTCGGTCTTCGGCAGGGTGAAGGAGATGTCGGTGAGGCCCGTGGCGGCTGCGGACACGTTCTGCACGATCATGTCGATGTTGATCTGCGCATCGGCGAGGGCCTGGAAGATGGCGGCGGCGTTGCCCGGACGGTCCGGCACACCGACGACGGTCACCTTCGCCTCGCTGCGATCGTGCGCGATGCCGGCGATGATGGGTTGTTCCATGCTGTCTCCTACTGGGCGTTCCTTGGTGACCCACGTGCCTTCGAGGTTGGAGAAGGACGAGCGGACGTGGATGGGGAGGTCGAAGCGGCGCGCGTACTCGACGCAGCGCAGGTGGAGCACCTTGGCCCCGCTGGCCGCCAGTTCGAGCATCTCCTCGTAGGTGACGGCGTTGAGCTTGCTGGCCTTGGGCACGACGCGCGGATCGGCGGTGAACACGCCGTCCACGTCGGTGTAGATCTCGCACACATCGGCATCGAGCGCAGCGGCGAGGGCGACGGCGGTGGTGTCGGACCCGCCACGGCCAAGGGTGGTGATGTCCTTCGTCTGCTGCGACACCCCCTGGAAGCCGGCGACGATGGCGATGGCGCCATCGCCGATGGCCTCGCGGATGCGGCCGGGCGTGACGTCGATGATGCGCGCGCGACCGTGCTGGGAGTCGGTGATGACGCCCGCCTGCGATCCGGTGAACGAGCGAGCCTCCTGGCCCAGGTTGTTCACGGCCATGGCGAGCAACGCCATCGAGATGCGCTCACCCGCCGTCAAGAGCATGTCGAGTTCACGCGGCTGCGGCAGCGGCGTCACGGCGTTCGCGAGATCGATGAGCTCGTCGGTGGTGTCACCCATGGCCGAGACCACGACGACGACGTCGTTGCCGGCGCGCTTCGTCTCGACGATGCGCTTGGCCACGCGCTTGATCGACTCGGCGTTCGCGACCGACGACCCACCGTACTTCTGGACGACCATGCCCACTGGAGCACTCCCTTCGGACAAGGGGATGCTGGCACGGAGTCGATCCCGTGTGCCGCCTAGTCCATATTCTGAGACGAGAGAACGTCTCAGAATATGGGATTTTCCCTACCCGAGGGACCTGCGGCCTGCGAATGCGCGCCCCAGGGTGACCTCGTCGGCGTACTCCAGGTCGCCGCCGACGGGCAGCCCACTGGCGAGGCGGGTGACGGTGAGCCCCATCGGCGCGAGGAGCCGGGCGAGGTAGGTGGCGGTCGCCTCACCCTCCAGGTTCGGGTCGGTGGCGATGATCACCTCGCGCACGGTGCCGTCAGCCAGGCGCGGCAGGAGGGCGCGGATGCGCAGATCGTCGGGCCCGACCCCGTCCATGGGATTGATCGCCCCGCCGAGCACGTGGTACCGACCACGGAACTCGCGGGTGCGCTCGATGGCGATGACATCCTTCGGCTCCTCGACCACGCAGATGATCGCCGGGTCACGCCGGGGGTCGCGGCAGATGCGGCAGGTCTCGGCCTCGCTCACGTTGCCGCAGGTCTCACAGAAGCGGATGCGCTCCTTCACCTCGACGAGCAGCTCGGCCAAGCGGCGGACGTCGATCGGCTCGGCCTGCAGGATGTGGAAGGCGAGGCGCTGCGCACTCTTCGGCCCGATGCCGGGCAGGCGCCCCAACTCGTCGATGAGGTCCTGGACGATGCCCTCGTACATCAGGCCTCACGCTCGGTTTCGGCGATGATGACGCCGCCGAGCGCCTGCACCGCGAGCTCGACCCCGCGGAGGGCGTCGTCGGCGTCAGCGTCGTCCTCGGACGGCGCGTCAACCACCGCCGACGGTGCGACACCGGCGACGCGATCGACCGGTGCGCTGGCCGGGGACGCGGTGCCGCGCGGTGCCTGCGCGCCCTGGTCGAGGACGAGCTCGATGCGCAGCGGGCGTCGGACCACCTGCGCCACGGCGGTTGCGAGCACCGCATCGAGGTTGCGTGAGCGGGCGACCGTGAATGACCCTTGCTGGGGCAGGGCGACCGTGAGCAGGTCGCCGAGCACCGCGGTGGGAGCAGAGTCGGCGAACACCGTCCAGGCCGTGCGGCCACCTGCTGGCGTGCCCTTCACGGCCTCCAGCACCGCCGGCCACAGGGTGCGGATGGACTCAAGGTCCGCCGGTGGTGCACCCGCAGGTGACGGCTCGGCCGGGGCAGGCGCAGCGGCCGTGGCAGGCGCAGCGGCCGGGGCAGGCTCGGCCGGGGCAGAGGCCGGCGCAGTGGGCGTCGCAGTGGGCGTCGCGGCCAGGTCGGCCACCACCGGGTCGGCGTCAACCGCGGGACGGGTGGCGCGCGGTGCTGCCGCGGTGGGGGCCGGGGTCGCACCGGCTGTGGCACCCGTGGTGGGCGCCACATCGGAGAGGCGGCGGGGGACGGCTCGCGTGGTGGTGGGTCGGGTCTCCCCCACCGCAGTGGTGTCGCCGGGAGGTGCGGGGCTCGCGGACTGGGGCGAGACGGGCGCCGCTCCCGCGCCAACGACACCCACCGTGGTGACGGTGGCAGTGTGGGCGGGCAGCGCCGCGAGTCGGCGCTCCACCCCGTCGAGGCGGGCAGCGATGGATGCCATGCCCGCGTCGCCCACGGGGAGGAGCAGGCGCGCAGCGAGCAACTCAAGCTGCAGGCGCGGGGCGGTGGCACCCCGCAGGGCGCTCAACCCCTCGCTCACGGTGTCGGCCGCACGCGAGAGCGTTGGGAGCCCGAGCGACTCGGCCTGGGCGCGCAGCACGGCGAAACGGTCGGCGGGGGCATCGATGAGCCCGTGCTCGGCAGCATCGGGTGCTGCCGCCAGGATGATGAGGTCACGCAGGCGCTCGAGCAGGTCGGTGACGAAGCGGCGGGGGTCATGGCCGCCGGTGACGACGTCGTCGATGACGCGGAACAGCCGGCTGCCGACCCCGGACCCGAGTGCCTCAACCACGGCATCGAGCAGGGCATCGTTCGTGAAGCCGAGCTGCGAGAGCGCGTCGGCGTAGGTGACGCCGTCGGGCCCAGCCCCTCCGACGAGTTGGCCCAGGATCGACTGGGCGTCGCGCACGCTGCCGCCACTGGCACGGGCGACAAGTGCGAGGGCCGGCTCCTCGGCCGGCACCCCCTCGGCCGCGCAGATCATGGCGAGGTTCTCGACGAGCAGGCGGGCAGGCACCAGCCGGAACGGATAGTGGTGGGTGCGCGAGCGGATGGTGCCGAGCAGCTTGTCGGGCTCGGTGGTGGCGAAGACGAAGCGCAGGTGCTCCGGCGGCTCCTCAACGAGCTTCAGCAGGGCATTGGCCGCCTCGGTGGTGAGCTGGTGGGCCTCGTCGATGATGTAGATCTTGAAGCGCGAGGCCGCAGGTGCGTACACCGCCTTCTCCCGCAGTTCGCGCGCCTGGTCGATGCCGCGGTTGCTCGCGGCGTCAAGCTCGATGACGTCGATCGAGCCCGGCCCATTCGGTGCCAGTTCGAGGCAGCTGCGGCACTCACCGCACGGCTCGGGCGTGGGGCCCTGCTCGCAGTTGAGCGAGCGGGCGAGGATGCGGGCGCTCGACGTCTTGCCACAGCCGCGCGGACCGCTGAAGAGGTAGGCGTGATGGGTGCGGTTGGCCGACAGCGCCCGCATGAGCGGCACCGTCACGTGGTCCTGCCCGATGAGGTCGGCGAACCGTCCGGGGCGGTACGTGCGGTACAGGGCGAGCGACATGCCGCCGAGGGTAGTCGCCAGTGGCGACAACCGGCGTGGCCCGGCATGGATGCAAGGGCCCCCCATGCACCTGGCAGAGCACGCTGACCCTTGCTGCCTTCCGGCCCTGGGGGATTGGGCGTGGTACCACCGCATGGGGGGCTCGCCAAGCCTAGCGGCCGCGCGGGCTGCCCGGTTGAGCGATTTCGTGCCCCTGCCGCCGTCCCGCTACCCTTCGCGGCGGAGGATTCGCATAGTGGCCTAGTGCGCACGCTTGGAAAGCGTGTTGGTGGAAACGCCTCGCGGGTTCGAATCCCGCATCCTCCGCCACCTGGGGCGCGACCCGGTCGTGCCCGCGACACCGGGAGGCGCCGTGTTCACCGATCACCGCCCCCACCTGCGCTCCTACCAGCGCCGCGTCACCCGTCGTGACCGCCTGCGGGCCCTGGCGCCCTTCGCAGCGCTCTTCGTGCTCGGGTTTGTCGCTGCCTGGCTGGTGAAGCCGGCACATCCGATCGTCGAGATCAAGGCCAACTGCACCTTCTCCACGGTCATCCCGGCGAAGGTGCTGCCGAAGCCCGCCAGCATCACCGTGAACGTCTACAACGCGACGAAGCGCGTGGGGCTGGCATCCATCACGAGCATCGACGTCGGCTCCCGCGGGTTCCGGACGGGCATCGTCGGCTCGTCCAGCGCCAACATCCCGGGAGTCGGCTACATCGCTTATGGCCCCGGCAGTCGCCCGGCTGCGCAGCGGTTGGCTGCCTACCTGCCCGGCGTGCAGTTGCGGCAGATCGCCCGCAAGCCCTCGGACCCTTCCATCGACCTTGTGCTGGGGGACGCTTTCAACACCCTTGTACCGGACCAGCAGGCGGCCGCCATCCTCTCGGTGCCGTCGCCGCGGGCCTCGGGCAAGGACTGCCCAGTCCTCTGACGACGCCCGCTCGGCCACCTGCACGCTGGTTCGACGGCCCGCGTGCCTCGGGTATTGTTCGCGCCGGTGATGTGTCCGAGTGGCCTAAGGAGCACGCCTCGAAAGCGTGTGAGGGTGAAAGCTCTCCGTGGGTTCAAATCCCACCGTCACCGCCATGAGGTTGTTTCCATAACTGGGAAGCAACTGGTTACGAAACTCCCTGCTGGGAGCCTCTGAGAGGTTCTCGCGGGGAGTTTCGTGCTTTCCACGGCGTCATTGCCGGGATCGTGCTGACCGAATGGGGCCGATGCCGTCAATTGTTGTGGCCGAGCCGTGCTTGGGGCGAACGCCGCTAGGCCCGCGAGCCTTTCGGCTGCGGGCGACTGGTTGCGTGGAGTTGTACTTGCTGGAGTTTGCCTGTGCTACGGCACTGGTGGTGCGAGCGCTAGGTCCAGGTTGCCGTCTTCGTCGAGTTCTTCGAAGCCCCGGGACCCGGGCAGTGGTTGGCAGAGTGGATCGGTCACATCGCCGGTGCGTTCGGACCATGCGCGTAGCAGGCGCAGGTTGGTGGCGAAGGCGACGCAGGCGAGCATGATGCTGGTCTTGACGATGCCGACGACGTAGATCCAGCCGCGTTTGAGGTTGGCGCCCTTCGTGCTTTTCATATTGCCGAAGACGCCTTCGACGTGGGTGCGGCGAGCGAACGCTTCAATCCAAGGGTCCGATCCCCAGTAGAGCCGTTGCCGCTGTTTGGGGGTCACGGTGCCGGGGATCGTGATGGTGCGCTGCCGACAGCAGCGCAGCACGTCGGCTTGCGTCTCATAGGCCGCCAGTGCCTGCCGGTATTCCGCAACCGCCTGCTTGGTGCGCTTCGCAGGTGGCGTGGGACGCGGCGGAAGGACCGGCACGGTGTGCGGTTTGGCAACGACCGGCCGGTCGTTCGGCAGACCCATGGAGAAGGGGCAGTTGGCGCAGATGACTTTGCCGGCTTGGGCGGGGCACTCCCAACGCTCGTCACCGTTCTCGTCCGGTCCTTGAACGCGCCGAAATGCCGCAACCCCACGCTCCTCAATCTTGGTGCGAAACTCTTCGAGGTCGCGCACACGGGCGGCATGCTCCTTGCGTTCCTCATCAGTGGCGTTAGCCTTCAACGTGCCGGCCGACAGGTTCGCTGGTCGCGCAATGATGATGAGGTCGTCGCGGTCACCGAGTACGGCCCGGCAGTGCGGGGTGCCATCAATCATCGCCACGCCGT
>JAKALQ010000010.1 GCA_021824095.1 Actinomycetes bacterium | reverse complement strand
TTCCGATCTCCTTCGGTGGCCCGGGTCGCATGGCGCTCACCTGGACCCCCACGTACTCGATGTACGAGGAGTACGCGCGCAACACCTTCACCGAGTTCGTCACGGTCCCGCGTGGCAGCGACTACGGCATCGACCCGGAGCAGGCAGCCGGCACGGTGCGCCTGCTGCGCCCCGATGTCGTGTTCATCGCCTCCCCGAACAACCCCACCGGCACGGCCATCGGGCTCGAGGTCATCCAGGCCGTCGTCGATGCCTTCGAGGGCATGGTGATCGTCGATGAGGCCTATGCCGAGTTCCGTCGTCCCGGGGTGCCGTCCGCGGTGTCGCTGGTTGCCGACAACCCGCGTGTCGTCGTCACCCGCACCATGAGCAAGGCCTTCGGCTTCGCCGGCGCCCGCCTCGGCTACCTCGTGGCCGACCCCGAGGTGGTGGAGGTGCTGCGCGTCGTGCGCCTGCCGTACCACCTGTCCTCGCTCACGCAGGCGGTGGCCCTCACGGCGCTCGAGCACACGAGCGAGCTGGGGGAGCAGGTGCGCCTGCTCCGTGCCGAGCGCGACGCCCTCATCGACTGGTTCGACGCCAACGGCTTCGACACCACGCCATCGGACGCCAACTTCGCCCTCGTCGGCACCTTCCCCGACCGGCACGCGGTGTGGCAGGCGCTGGTGGACGAGGGCGTGCTCATCCGCGAGGTGGGGCCTGAGGGCTTCCTCCGGGTGAGCATCGGCACGCCCGCCGAGATGGAGACCTTCCGCACGGCACTACTGAAGGTGGGAGCACGATGACACGCACCGGACGCGTTGAGCGCACGACGAAGGAGAGCAGCGTCCTCGTCGAACTCGACCTCGACGGCACCGGCCGCTGCGACGTGAGCACCGGCATCGGCTTCTACGACCACATGCTCGAGCAGCTGGGCAAGCACGGTGGACTCGACCTCACCGTGCGCACCACGGGCGACCTGCACATTGACTCGCACCACACCATCGAGGACACCGCCATCGCGCTCGGCCAGGCCCTGCGCCAGGCCCTCGGCGACAAGGCGGGCATCCGACGCTTCGCCGACGCGCTCGTGCCCCTCGATGAGGCGCTCGTGCAGGTGGCCGTCGACGTGTCCGGCCGCCCCTACCTCGTCCACGACGAGCCGCAGGTGGTCGAACTCATCGGCACCTACGACACCACGATGACGCAGCACATCTGGGAGTCCATCGCCCACAACGCGCAGATCTGCATGCACGTGCGGGTGCTGGCCGGTCGCAACTCGCACCACATCGTCGAGGCCCAGTTCAAGGCGGTCGCCCGTGCCCTGCGCGACGCCTGCGCCCACGATCCGCGCACCGTCGGCATCCCGTCGACGAAGGGCGTGCTCGGCGACGCATGACGACCATCGCCGTCCTCGACTACGGGTCGGGCAACCTGCGCTCCGTCGAGCGTGCCGTCGCGCGCACCGGCGTCAACGTCATCGTGACCCCGCATGAACGCATCGCGATCGAGGCCGACGGGCTCGTGGTCCCCGGCGTCGGCGCCTTCGCCGCCTGCATGGCGGGCCTGCGGGCGGTGCATGGCGATCGCATCATCGATCGACGGCTTGCCGGCGGTCGTCCCGTGCTCGGCATCTGCGTCGGCATGCAGATCCTCTTCGACCGTGGCGTCGAGCATGGCGTCGACACCACCGGCGTGGGCCAGTGGCCGGGTGTCGTCGACATGCTCGAGGCGCCGATCCTGCCGCACATGGGTTGGAACACGGTCACCCCAGCGCCGGGCAGCCGACTGTTCGACGGCATCGCCGACGAGCGCTTCTACTTCGTGCACTCCTTCGGGGTACGACGCTGGGACCTCACATCCCACAGTGCCCGGCAGGCCGCACCGCTCGTCACCTGGGCCGAGTACGGCACCCCCTTCGTGGCGGCCGTCGAGAACGGCCCGCTCACGGCCACCCAGTTCCACCCGGAGAAGAGCGGTGAGGCCGGTGCACGGCTGCTGCGCAACTGGATCGCGATGGTGAGGAACCCATGACGCACCTCGAACTGCTGCCCGCCGTCGACGTGGCCGATGGCCAGGCCGTGCGCCTCGTGCAGGGCGCTGCCGGCAGCGAGACCGGCTACGGCGACCCGCTCGCCGCCGCGCTCGCCTGGCAGGAGGCCGGCGCCGAGTGGATCCACCTCGTCGACCTCGACCGCGCCTTCGGCCGGGGCACCAACGAGGCCCTCCTCGCCGAGGTCGTCGGACGCCTCGACGTGCAAGTCGAGCTCAGCGGCGGCATCCGTGATGATGCGTCGCTGCGGGCCGCCCTCGCCACGGGCTGCCGGCGGGTGAACATCGGCACCGCCGCCCTCGAGGACCCCGTCTGGTGTGCGCGGGCCATCGCCGAGTACGGCGATCGCATCGCCATCGGCCTTGATGTGCGCGGCACCACGCTCGCTGCCCGCGGCTGGACCCAGGAGGGCGGCGACCTCTGGGAGGTGCTCGAGCGGCTCGAGCGCGAGGGTTGCGCCCGCTACGTCGTCACCGACGTCACGAAGGACGGCACCCTGCGCGGTCCCAACCTCGACCTGCTGCGGGCGGTGTGCGCCCGCACCGACCGTCCCGTGGTGGCCTCCGGTGGCGTCTCCTCGCTCGACGACCTGCGCGCCATCGCCTCCCTGCGTCCCATCGGTGTCGAGGGGGCCATCGTGGGCAAGGCCCTGTATGCCGGCGCCTTCACCCTCGAGGAGGCGCTCGCCGCCATGGCCGAGGCAGCGGCATGAGCCTCGCCGTGCGGGTCATCGCCTGCCTCGACGTCGACGCCGGGCGGGTCGTGAAGGGTGTGCACTTCGCCGACCTGCGCGACGCCGGTGATCCCGTCGAGCTCGCTGCCCTGTATGACCGGCAGGGCATCGACGAGCTCGTGTTCCTCGACATCACCGCGAGCAGCAGCGACCGCTCCACCATGTACGACGTCGTGCGCCGCACAGCGGAGCAGGTGTTCATCCCGCTCACCGTCGGTGGGGGCGTGCGCAGCGTCGACGACATGAACACCCTGCTGCGCTGTGGTGCCGACAAGGTGAGCCTCAACACCGCCGCGATCGCCCGCCCTGACCTGCTGGCCGAGGGTGCCGACCGCTTCGGCGCGCAGTGCATCGTGTTGTCGGTCGATGCCCGACGCAGCCCCACCACCGACTCGGGCTTCGAGGTGACGACGCACGGTGGTCGCCGCGGCACGGGCCTTGACGCCGTCGAATGGGCGGTGCGGGCCACCGCGCTCGGCGCTGGCGAGATCCTGCTGAACTCCATGGATGCCGATGGCACCACGACCGGGTTCGACACCGAGCTCATCACGCTCGTGCGTGGCGAGGTGCGGGTGCCGATCATCGCGAGCGGTGGTGCCGGTGCGGCGGCGCACTTCCCGCCCGCCGTGGCGGCCGGCGCGGATGCCGTGCTCGCCGCGAGCGTCTTCCACTTCGGCACCGTGTCGATCGCCGAGGTCAAGGCCGCCCTCGCGGCCGCCGGCCACCCCGTCCGCACCACCGTGGAGGCCTGACATGCCGCTCGACGCCACCGTCGCCACCCGCATCCGCTTCGCCGACACCGGCCTCGTACCGGTCGTCGTGCAGGACCACGCGAGCCGGGCCGTGCTCATGATGGCCTGGGCCGACGCCGACGCGCTCGCCCACACCCTCGCCACCCGGCGGGCCACCTACTTCAGCCGGAGCCGCAATGCGCAGTGGGTGAAGGGCGAGACCTCGGGGCACGTGCAGCATGTGCGCGAGGTGCGCCTCGACTGCGACGGCGACACCGTGCTCTACGTCGTCGACCAGACCGGACCCGCCTGCCACACCGGCACCACCACCTGCTTCGACGGCGACCTCATCCTCGGGGACGACCATGCCTGACCGCCTCGGCGTCTCCACGCCCGACCTCGCCGGCTTCCGCACCCTCGCGCGCGAGGGTCGTCGCGTCATCCCCGTGGTGCGTCGCCTCCTCGCCGACGCCGAGACGCCCATCGGCCTCTACCGCAAACTGGCCCGCGAGCAGGCGGGCACCTTCCTGCTCGAGTCGGCCGAGCACGGTCGGGTGTGGTCGCGCTTCTCCATCGTCGGCGTGCGCTCGCGTGCCATGCTCACCTCGGTCGACGGCCAGGCCCGCTGGCTCGGCACCCCACCCGTCGGCGTGCCCACGGAGGGCAACGCCCTCGCGGCCCTGCGCGACACGCTTGCCCTGCTCCACACCGAGCCCCTGCCGGGCCTCCCGCCCTTCACCGGCGGCATGGTGGGCATGGTCGGCTACGACGCGGTGCGCAACTGGGAGCGCATCGGCGACCATGCGGTGGACGACCTGCAGGTGCCCGAGCTCGCCATGCTGCTCGCCACCGACGTCGCCGTGCTCGACCACGCCGACGGCACCGTGCTGCTCGTCGCCAACGCCATCAACTGGGATGCCACCGATGCCCGCATGGACGAGGCCTGGGCCGACGCCGTCGCCCGCCTCGACGCCATGGAGGCCGACCTCGGCGCGCCCATGCCGGCCACGGCCGCGGTGTGGGACGTCACCGCGGAGCCGGTCGTCATCTCCCGCACCCCACGGGCGCAGTACCTCGCCGACGTCGAGACCTGCAAGGAGCACATCCGCGCCGGTGACGCCTTCCAGATCGTGCTCTCGCAGCGCTTCGAGGTCACCACCCCGGCCTCGGCGCTCGACGTGTACCGCGTGCTCCGGGTCTCGAACCCCAGCCCCTACATGTACGTCTTCCGCATCCCCGAGATCGCCGACGGCCCCGACCTGCCCGAGCGCGTCGCCTTCGACATCGTCGGCTCCAGCCCTGAGGCACTCGTGCGGCTGCAGGACCGCCGCGCCCTCCTGCACCCCATCGCCGGCACCCGACCGCGCGGCGCCACCCCTGAGGATGACGCCCTGCTGGCCAAGGATCTCCTGCACGACCCCAAGGAGCGCGCAGAGCACCTCATGCTCGTCGACCTCGGACGCAACGACCTCGGGCGCGTGTGCGTGCCCGGCTCGGTCGAGGTGGTCGACTTCATGACCATCGAGCGCTACTCGCACGTCATGCACATCGTGTCGACGGTCACCGGGCGCCTGCGTGACGACCGCACCGCCTACGACCTGCTCGCCTCCACATTCCCGGCCGGCACCCTCTCGGGTGCGCCGAAGCCGCGGGCCATGGAGATCATCGACGCCCTCGAGCCGGTGCGGCGCGGCCCCTACGGCGGCTGCGTCGGCTACTTCGACTTCGCCGGCAACATGGACACCGCGATCGCTATCCGCACCGCGATGCTCCGCGACGGGGTCGCCTATGTGCAGGCCGGGGCCGGGATCGTCGCCGACTCGGTGCCCGAGACCGAGTGCACCGAGTGCGAGAACAAGGCCCGTGCCGTGCTGCGGGCCGTCGCGGTCGCCGCCACCATCGCACACGTCGGCGCCTGACGCCGACACGACGCAGGGGTCGCCGACCGCTGTGCAAGACTGTGCCCGCGCACCCTGGGAGGACACCGAATGGCAGCGAACCACGGCAACACCGTCGCGGCATGGACCGCGGTCGCCATCATCATGGCCGCCTTCCTCGTCGGCGCGATCGGCATCCTCATCGGCAACTGGCCGGTGTTCTGGGCTGCCGTCGTGCTCGCCGCCATCGGTGGGCTCTCCGGCAAGGTGCTGCAGCTCATGGGATTCGGGCAGCGCCCGGCCCGCTCCTGAGCGACTGACAATTCCCGAACCCCGGGTGCACCGGACTTTTGTAAGGCGTGTGCCACGCTAGGCCCGTGAGTACCGCACACGGACTGATCCTCGTCGTCGAGGACGAACGCCACATCGCCGACCTGCACAAGCTCTACCTGTCGAAGGCCGGCTTCGGCGTGCACATCGAGACGACGGGTGAGGGCGCCCTGAAGGCCGCCCGCACCCTGCACCCGAGTGCGATCCTCCTCGACGTCGGCATCCCCGGCCCCGACGGGGTCGAGGTGTGCCGCATCCTCCGTGCCGAGGGCATCTGGACGCCGGTGCTCTTCTGCACCGCGCGCGATGACGAAGTCGATCGTGTCCTCGGCCTCGAACTCGGCGGTGACGACTACATCACGAAGCCCTTCAGCCCCCGCGAGGTGGTGGCCCGAGTGCGCGCGGCCGTGCGCCGCAGTGAGCGGGCCGTGCAGGGCGACGATGAGACCATCACGATGGGCGAGGTCACCATCGACAAGGCCGCACGCCGCGTCACCGTCCGCGGTCAGGAGGTCGTGTTCACGGCCACCGAGTTCGACCTGCTCGCGCACCTCATGTCGCGCCCGGGTCGCATCATCTCCCGCGAGCAGCTGCTTGCCGATGTCTGGGGCTACGCCGCCGTCGTCACCACCCGCACGGTCGACGTGCACGTGGCGCAGGTGCGGGCCAAGCTCGGCGACGCCAGCCCCATCCGCACGGTCCGCGGCGTCGGCTACGGCGCCGAGCCGCCGGGGGAGCAGCAGGGCGGTTCCGACAGCGATGAATGACGGCGGCCGCTTCCGAGCGGAGCCCGTCGGTGCGCGTGTCGTCACGCGGCGTGGCCGACCGCTGGCCACCCGCATCGCCGCCATCGTCGCGGTGTCGCTCTTCGTGGCCTTCTCGGTCGTCATCGGCGTGGCCTTCCCGTTCGTCAAGTCCTCCTCCATCGAGCAGGCGCGCAGCGCGCTCGGCAACCAGGCCGACGCGCTCGCGCGCTTCCTTGACGGGCCCACACTCGCCGGCAGCACCACGATCCCCGCGCAGATCCTCGAGATCCTGCGCGACCACCATGTGACCGCCGTGCTCGTCCCCCCGGGGTCACCGGTGTCGTCGCCCATGCGCGCCTCCGACGCATCGGCCAATGCGCACGGCAGCGTGAGCGACATCCGCGTCGACGCCAATGGCACCGCCGTCCTCTACGAGTACCGCGGCCTTGACGCCGGCTACGCGCTGTACGTCACGGAGCCGGAGTCGGTGGCCGACCATCCCACGCGGGTGCTGCTGCTCAAGATGGGCTACGCGGCCTTCGTGGTCGCGCTCTTCGCCATGGCGGCCGTCACCTTCTACACGCGGCGCGCGACTGCTCCCATCCGCGCTGCGGTCGCCGCGGCCCAGCGCATGGCGGGTGGCTCGCGGGACGTGCGCCTCGTCGAGGGCGGTGTGGCCGAGTTCGCGGGTCTCGCACGATCCATGAACGAACTCTCCGACGCCCTCGCGAACAGCGAGGACCGGCAGCGGCAGTTCCTGCTCTCCGTGTCGCACGAGCTGCGCACGCCGCTCACCGCCATCACCGGCTACGCCGAGGCCCTGAAGGACGGCATCATCGCCGGGGAGGACGTCGAGGAGACGGGCGCCGTCATGCATGCGGAGTCCGAGCGCCTGCAGCGCCTCGTCCACGACCTGCTCGACCTGTCGCGCATGGGTGCGGTCGAACTACGCCTCGACCCGCAGGAGATCGACGTGCGGGCATTGGTCGCCGGTGCCGCCCAGGTGTGGCGCAGCCGGTGCGAGCGTGAGGGGGTCATCTTCTCCGCCGAGATCCCCGAGCAGCCCGTGCACATGACCACCGACGCCGTGCGCGTCCGCCAGATCATCGACAACCTGTGCGAGAACGCCCTGCGCGTGACGCCGGAGGGGCGCCCCCTCGTCATCGCCCTCCGCGCCCCGGACGATGTGGTGGAACTTGAGGTGCGCGACGGCGGTCCGGGCCTCAACGATGACGACCTCTCGGTCGCCTTCGAGCCGTCGGCGCTGCACGACCGCTACATCGGCATCCGCCCCGTGGGCACGGGCGTCGGGCTGGCACTCGTCGGCCGGCTCTCGGCCCGGCTCGGCGGCAACGCCTACGCCGGCCGCTCACCCGAGGGCGGTGCGGCCTTCCTCGTGCGCCTGCCCCGCCGCTGGGGCAGCGCACCCGCGACCGGGGCACCGTCGCCGAGCCTCTAGTCTTTCCCGCAGAGGGGAGGCGCCATGACGGTGCTCGACGACATCATCGCCGGTGTCCGCGAGGATCTCGCGGTGCGTCAGGCCCAGGTGCCGCTCGAGGCGCTCAAGGCCCGCGTCGCCACGATGGCGAGCACGCACCCCGTGCTGCCGGTCCTGCGGGGCGAGGGCGTGGCCGTCATCGCCGAGGTGAAGCGCCGCTCGCCGAGCAAGGGTGCCCTCGCGCAGATCGAGGACCCCGCCTCCCTCGCCGCCGAGTACGAGGCCGGTGGCGCCCACGTCATCTCCGTGCTCACCGAGGAGCGACGCTTCGGCGGCTCCCTCGCCGACCTGGCCGCCGTGCGCGCCGCCGTCGACATCCCAGTGCTGCGCAAGGACTTCATCGTGTCCTCCTACCAATTGTGGGAGGCACGCGCCCACGGCGCCGACCTGGTGCTCCTCATCGTCGCGGCCCTCACGCAGGACGCCCTCGAGTGCCTGCATGAACGAGCCGAGTCCATCGGGCTGTCGGTGCTCGTCGAGGTGCATGACGCCGACGAGGTGCAGCGTGCCGTGGCCGCGGGTGCCCGCATCATCGGCGTCAACGCCCGCGACCTGCGCACCCTCGAGGTCGACCGCACCCAGTTCGCCCGGGTGGCGCCCACCATCCCCGACCACATCGCGAAGGTGGCGGAGTCCGGCGTGCGTGGCCCCGAGGACCTCGTGCACTACGCGAAGGCCGGCGCCGACGCCGTGCTCGTCGGCGAATCGCTCGTCACCGGGCGCGACCCGCGCTCGTCCGTGCACCAACTCGTCACCGCGGGAGCCCATCCCGCCATCCACCACGAGCGGTAGGCGCCATGGAGCAGATGCCCGACAGCAGCGGCCACTTCGGACAGTTCGGTGGGCGCTTCGTGCCCGAGGCCCTCATGGCGGCCTTCGATGAACTTGACGAGGCCTATCGCAAGGCCAAGGGCGACCCGGCGTTCCTCGCCGAGCTCGCGCACCTGCACCGCACCTACACCGGCCGCCCCTCACCGCTCACGGAGGCCACGCGCTTCTCGCAGCATGCCGGGGGCGCGCGCATCTTCCTCAAGCGCGAGGACCTCAACCACACCGGCTCGCACAAGATCAACAACGTGCTCGGGCAGGCCCTGCTCACGAAGCGCATGGGCAAGACGCGGGTCATCGCCGAGACGGGCGCCGGCCAGCATGGTGTCGCCACGGCCACCGCGGCCGCACTCATGGGCCTCGACTGCGTCGTCTACATGGGCGAGGTCGACACCCAGCGGCAGGCACTCAACGTGGCCCGTATGCGACTGCTCGGTGCCGAGGTCATCCCCGTCACCTCGGGTTCCCGCACCCTGAAGGACGCCATCAACGAGGCCATGCGCGACTGGGTGACGAACGTCGACACCACGCACTACCTCCTCGGCACCGTTGCCGGTGCCCACCCCTTCCCGGAGATGGTGCGTGACTTCCACCGCATCATCGGCATCGAGGCGCGCGAGCAGATCCTCGAGGCCACCGGCGCGCTGCCCACGGCCGTGGCCGCCTGCGTCGGCGGCGGCAGCAATGCCATCGGCATCTTCCACGCATTCCTCGACGACCCCGTGGCCCTATGGGGCTTCGAGGCCGGTGGCGAGGGGGTCGAGACCGGACGCCACTCCGCCTGCCTCACCGGCGGCGAGCCCGGCGTGCTCCACGGTGCCCGCTCCTACGTCATGCAGGATGCCGATGGGCAGACCATCGAGTCGCACTCCATCAGTGCCGGGCTGGACTACCCGAGCGTCGGCCCGGAGCATGCCTGGCTCAAGGACTCCGGCCGCGCCCAGTACCTGCCCGTGAACGACGATCGCGCCATGGACGCCTTCGCGCTGCTGTGCCGCACCGAGGGCATCATCCCCGCGATCGAGAGCGCGCATGCGCTCGCCGGCGCCATCCACCTCGGGCACGAGCTGGGCCCGGATGCCACGATCGTCGTGAACCTGTCGGGCCGGGGCGACAAGGACGTCGTCACCGCGGCACGCTGGTTCGGATTGGCGGACGTGTGATGAACGCCGCCCTCGACGCCGCCTTTGCCCGAGCCCAGGACGAGGGGCGTGCCGCGCTCATCGGCTACTTCCCGGCCGGCTTCCCGACCGTCGACGACTCCATCGCCTGCATCGCCGCCATGGTTGCGGGTGGCGTCGACATCGTCGAGATCGGCCTGCCCTACAGCGATCCGCTCATGGACGGCCCCATCATCCAGCGCGCCGTCGAACAGGCGCTCGCGCAGGGCACGCGCACGTCGGACGTGCTGCGGGTCGTCGCCGCTACCGCCGCCACCGGGGCGCCCACCCTCGTGATGTCGTACTGGAACCCCATCGAGCACCACGGCGTCGAGGCCTTTGCCACGGAGTTGGCTGCCGCTGGTGGGGTCGGCGTCATCACCCCCGACCTCACACCCGAGGAGGCCCGCCCCTGGATTCGTGCCACCGACGCCCACGGCATCGCGCGCGTCTTCCTCGTGGCGCCGTCATCCACCACCGAGCGCCTCGGCATCGTGACGCAGTCCACGACGGGTTTCGTCTACGCGGCATCGCTCATGGGCGTCACCGGCGCGCGCACCTCGCTGTCGACGCAGGCGGAGTCCCTCGTCACGCGCACGCGTGCGGTCACCGACCGTCCGGTCGCCGTCGGCCTGGGGGTGTCCACCCCCGAGCAGGTGGCCGACATCGCGCGGTACGCCGACGGCGTCATCGTCGGTTCGGCCTTTGTGCGCGCGGTCATCGACGCGCCCGACATGCCTGCCGCCCTGGTCGCGGTTGCGGATCTTGCAAGGAATCTGGCAGCCGGCACGCGGCGCGCCTGACCACCCGTAGTCTTCCCGCTGGAGGTACAGCATGGCCAAGGAGAACGACCGTCGCGCACAGGCGGCGGCCGCGCGTGCGGAGGCGGAGATCGCCGCCAAGCGTGACCAGCGCATCAAGATCTTCGGTGGTATTGCCGTGGCGGTTGTCGTCATCGGCATCGTCCTCGCCGGCTACCTCGGGGCGCAGGCCTCGAAGCCGCATGCGAGTGCCGGTGCACCGCAGCCGAAGGGCACCCTCGCCGGTTCCTATGGCTGGCCGCTGAAGCCGATCGACCCGGCCAAGTCCACCCTCGTGATCTACGAGGACCCGCAGTGCCCCATCTGCCGCATGTTCGAGCAGACCTTCGGCACCACCGTGCAGAAGCTCGCCGCCGACAGCACCGTGAACGTCGAGTACCGCATGGCGACCTTCATCGACCAGAACCTGCCGCAGAGCAACCACGCCTCGCGCCGCGCCCTCAACGGTCTCGGCTGCGCCATCGACCAGGGTGTCGGTCTGCAGTACCACACGCTCATCTACGAGAACCAGCCTGCCAACGAGGGTGACGGCTTCAGCGACCAGCTGCTGCGTTCGCTCGGCGCGAAGGCGGGCCTCACCGGCAGCAAGCTCGACGCCTTCAACAAGTGCTTCGACGCTGGCACCTACCTCGGGTGGGCCGACAACTCCTACCAGGAGTTCCTCAACCAGGGCATCCAGGGCACGCCCACCGTCCAGCTCGACGGCACGACGCTCCCGGACACCGCCCTGAAGGACCTCACCTCCTTCACCGCCTACATCAACGCCCACAAGAAGTGACGCGCATGCTCGTGGCGAGCATCCCGAGCCCGCCGCAGGGGGTGTGGTGGCTCGGCCCCGTGCCGGTGCGCGCCTACGCGCTGGCGATCCTCACGGGCATCGTCGTGGCCGTGCTCCTCGGGCAGCATCGGTGGGAGGCGCGCGGGCACAACCGTGAGGAGGTGCTCGACGTCGCCATGTGGGCGGTGCCGGCCGGCATCATCGGCGGGCGCCTGTACCACCTCACCACCGACTGGCAGACCTACTTCGCACCCGGCGGCCGCGGCATCATCGCAGCGCTGAGCATCTGGAGGGGTGGCCTCGGCATCTGGGGTGCCGTGGCCCTCGGGTTCGCGGGGGCTGCGGTGGGCTGTCGACGTCGTGGCATCGCCATCGCCGACTTCGCCGACACCCTCGCGCCCGGCATCGTGTTCGCACAGGCCATCGGGCGCCTCGGCAACTGGTTCAATCAGGAGCTCTTCGGCCGTCCCACCACCGTGCCGTGGGGGCTCGAGATCGACCTCGCGCACCGGCCCGCCGGCTACACGCAGTACGCGACCTTCCAGCCCACCTTCCTCTACGAGCTCATCGGCTGCGTCATCGTCGGCACCATCCTGCTGCGCATGGATGCCCGGCACCGGCTCGTCCCCGGGCAGCTGTTCGCCCTCTACGTCGCGCTCTACTGCGTGGTGCGCTTCATCGTCGAGTCCTTCCGCATCGACACCGCGCACCACTTCTTCGGGGTGCGCCTCAACGACTACACAGCCCTCATCGTCGGCCTGGCGGCCGTGTGGATGTTCCGACGCATCGGACGCCGCGCCGCGCACCAGCCCACCTGACCTGCTAGCATCCCGCTGCCGGGCCAACGTCGTCCCTGCGATCCAGCATTTGCATCAGCAGGCATCGACGGGAGCACTCCATGGGTCTTGTGCACTTCCAGCAGGCCATCCCCGCAGCGCAGGGTCTCTACGACGGGGCCTCCGAGCACGACGCCTGCGGTGTCGCCTGGGTCGCCACGCTCACGGGTGTGGCGTCGCACGACATCGTCGCCAAGGCCATCCAGGCCCTCGAGAATCTCGAACATCGTGGTGCCGCGGGCAGCGAACCCGAGTCGGGTGACGGTGCCGGCATCCTCATCCAGGTGCCCGACGCCTTCCTGCGCGACGAGGTCCCCTTCGACCTGCCGCCGCGCGGGCACTACGCCGTCGGCATCGCCTTCCTGCCGACCGACGCCGAGGCAGACAACGCCGTGCGCGAGCACATCGCGGGCATCGCCCATGACGAGCACCTCGAGATCCTCGGCTGGCGCGAGCTGCCCATCGACGCATCGGGCCTCGGACGCACCGCGGTGTCGGTGATGCCGCGCTTCGCCATGTGCTTCGTGCAGGGGACGGGCGGCAGCGCCTCCGGCCTCGACCTCGAGCGCATGGTGTTCGCGCTGCGCAAGCGTGCAGAGCATGAGGTCTCGGTGTACTTCCCGTCGCTGTCGTCGCGCACCCTCATCTACAAGGGCATGCTCACGACCGGCCAGGTGAAGACCTTCTTCCCCGACCTCACCGACCCGCGCGTCGTGTCCGAGATCGCACTCGTGCACTCGCGCTTCTCCACCAACACCTTCCCGTCCTGGCCGCTCGCGCACCCGTACCGCCTCATCGCGCACAACGGTGAGATCAACACCGTGAAGGGCAACCGCAACTGGATGCGCGCCCGCGAGGCCATGATGACGAGCGACGTGCTCGGTGACCTGGAGCGGCTGTTCCCCATCGTCACCGAGGGCGGCTCCGACTCCGCCTCCTTCGACGAGGTGCTCGAGCTGCTCCACCTCGGCGGCCGCTCACTGCCGCATGCGGTGCTCATGATGATCCCGGAGGCGTGGGAGAACCATGCGGAGATGGATCCGGCCCGCCGTGCCTTCTACGAGTTCCATGCCAACTTCATGGAGCCGTGGGACGGGCCCGCGAACATCTCCTTCACGGACGGCACCGTCATCGGCTCGGTGCTCGACCGCAACGGCCTGCGCCCGGGTCGCTTCTGGGTCACCGACGACGGGCTCGTGGTGCTCGCATCCGAGACCGGCGTGCTCGACATCGACCCCGCGCGCATCGTGCGCAAGGGCCGCCTGCAGCCGGGTCGCATGTTCCTCGTCGACACCGCACAGGGGCGCATCGTCGAGGACGACGAGATCAAGCGCGAACTCGCGTCGCGTCAGCCGTATCCCGAGTGGCTGCGCAACGGCGTCATCCACCTCGACGCCCTGCCGGAGCGTGAGCACATCACGCACACCACGTCGTCCGTGACGCGTCGCCAGCGCACCTTCGGCTACACCGAGGAGGAACTGCGGGTCATCCTCGCACCGATGGCGAAGACGGGCGGTGAGCCGCTCGGATCCATGGGCACGGACTCGCCGATCGCCGCCCTGTCGTCACGCTCGCGCCTGCTGTTCGACTACTTCGCGCAGCTCTTCGCGCAGGTGACGAACCCGCCGCTCGACGCGATCCGCGAGGAGATCGTCACGTCGCTCGCCACCACGATCGGCCCGGAGGCCAACCTCCTCGACGAGTCACCGCAGCACTGCCGTCAGGTGCTCCTGCCCTTCCCGGTCATCGACAACGACGACCTCGCGAAGATCCTGCACATCAACGCGTCTGGTGAGCTGCCCGGCTTCTCCGCGGCGAAGATCAAGGGCCTGTACCCGGTGCTCGGTGGGGGAGAGGCGCTCGAGCGCCGCCTCGACGAGATCTGCCGCGAGGTCGATGCCCTCATCCGCCAGGGCCGCAAGTTCATCATCCTCTCCGACCGCGACTCCGACATGGACATGGCGCCCATCCCGTCGCTGCTGCTCACGAGTGCCGTGCACCACCACCTCGTGCGCCAGCGCACGCGCTCCATGGTGGGCCTGCTCGTGGAGGCGGGCGATGTGCGCGAGGTGCACCACGTGGCGCTCCTCATCGGCTATGGCGCTGCCGCGGTGAACCCGTACCTGGCGCTGGAGACCGTCGAGAACATGGTGCAGCAGGGGGCCATCGTCGGCATCACGCCCGAGAAGGCCATGCGCAACCTCATCAAGGCGCTCGGCAAGGGCGTGCTCAAGGTGATGTCGAAGATGGGTGTCTCCACCGTGGCCTCGTACCGCGGCGCACAAATCTTCGAGTGCATCGGCCTCTCGCAGGAGGTCATCGACCGCTACTTCACGGGCACCGTCTCGAAGCTCGGCGGCGTCGGCCTTGACGTCATCGCCCGCGAGATTGAGATGCGCCACGACATGGCCTACCCGGTGAACGGCGTCTTGCCCGCGCACCGCAAGCTGGCGATCGGTGGCGAGTACCAGTGGCGTCGCGAGGGTGAGCCGCACCTGTTCGACCCGGAGACGGTCTTCCGGCTGCAGCACGCCACCCGCAACAATCGCTACGACGTGTACAAGCAGTACTCGTCACGCATCGACGAGCAGTCCGAGCGCCTCATGACGCTGCGCGGCCTCTTCCGGCTCGCGGGCGAGCGCGCACCCATCCCGATCGACGAGGTGGAGTCGGTCGAGTCGATCGTGCGTCGCTTCTCGACGGGCGCCATGTCGTACGGCTCCATCTCGCAGGAGGCGCACGAGACGCTTGCGATCGCGATGAACCGACTTGGTGGCAAGTCGAACACCGGCGAGGGCGGCGAGGACCCCGAGCGCTTCCTGCCGCTCGCAAACGGCGACTCCAAGCGCTCCGCGATCAAGCAGGTGGCGTCCGGCCGCTTCGGTGTCACGTCCGAGTACCTCGTGAACGCCGACGACATCCAGATCAAGATGGCACAGGGGGCCAAGCCCGGTGAGGGCGGCCAGCTGCCCGGCCACAAGGTGTACCCGTGGGTCGCGAAGACGCGGCACTCCACGCCCGGCGTCGGCCTCATCTCACCGCCACCGCACCACGACATCTACTCGATCGAGGACCTCGCACAGCTCATCCACGACCTGAAGAACGCCAACCCGCGTGCCCGCATCCACGTGAAGCTGGTCGCCGAGGTCGGTGTCGGCACGGTTGCCGCCGGCGTCGCGAAGGCACACGCGGACGTCATCCTCGTCTCCGGTCACGACGGCGGCACGGGTGCCTCGCCGCTCACGTCGCTCAAGCATGCGGGTGGGCCCTGGGAACTCGGCCTCGCGGAGGCGCAGCAGACGCTGCTGCTGAACGGGCTGCGCGATCGCGTCGTCCTGCAGACCGACGGCCAGCTCAAGACCGGCCGCGACGTCGTCATCGCGGCGCTGCTCGGCGCCGAGGAGTACGGCTTCGCTACCGCACCACTCGTCGTGAGCGGCTGCATCATGATGCGCGTCTGCCACCTCGACACCTGCCCCGTCGGTGTCGCCACGCAGAATCCCGTGCTGCGCGAGCGCTTCACCGGCAAGCCGGAGTACGTCGAGACCTACTTCCGCTTCGTCGCGCAGGAGGTGCGCGAGCACCTCGCGGCACTCGGCCTGCGCTCGCTCGACGAGGCCATCGGCCACGTCGAGATGCTCGACGTCGATCGTGCCGTCGAGCACTGGAAGGCATCGCAGCTGGACCTCGCGCCCGTGTTCCACCGGCCGGAGGGCCGCGGCGAGCTGCGGCACACGACCGCCCAGGACCACGGCCTCGACCGCGCCCTCGACAACGAGCTCATCACCATCGCGGCACCGGCGCTCGAGTCCGGCGAGCCGGTGCGCGCGCAGCTCGCCATCCGCAACGTCAACCGCACCGTCGGCACGATGCTCGGCTCCGAGGTGACGCGACGCCACGGCGGCGCGGGCCTGCCGGAGGGCACCATCGACCTCACCTTCCTCGGGTCGGCGGGCCAGTCCTTCGGCGCCTTCGTGCCCCGCGGCGTCACGCTGCGGCTCGAGGGCGACGCCAATGACTACGTCGGCAAGGGCCTGTCGGGTGGGCGCATCGTGGTGCGGCCGGATCGGGCTGCACGCTTCGATGCCGAGACGAACGTCATCGCTGGCAACGTACTGGCCTACGGTGCGACAAGCGGCGAGGTGTTCGTGCGCGGCATCGTCGGCGAGCGCTGCTGCGTGCGCAACTCGGGGGCCACGGTCGTTGTCGAAGGTGTGGGCGACCACGCGCTGGAGTACATGACCGGCGGACGGGCCGTCATCCTCGGCACGCACGGCCGCAACATCGCGGCCGGCATGTCCGGCGGCGTGGCCTACGTCCTCGACCTCACGACGGCCCGGGTGAACACCGAGATGGTCGACATCGAGCCGCTCACCGAGGCCGATCGGGCCGAGCTGCGCACGATCGTGCACGAGCACGTGGAGGAGACCGGGTCCACGATCGGTGCGGCATTGCTCGCCGACTGGGACCTCGAGGTCACGCGCTTCCGCAGGATCATGCCGCGTGACTACAAGCGGGTGCTCGAGGCATCCGCGAAGGCCAAGCAAGAGGGCTGCGACGAGCTGGCCGCGATCATGGAGGCGACCCATGGCTGATCCCCGCGGATTCCTCACGACCGGTCGTGAGAACCCCACCCGACGTCCGGTGCCCGTGCGCCTGCGCGACTGGCGCGAGGTGTACGAGGACTTCCCGGTCGACCACCTGCAGGCGCAGGCGGGGCGCTGCATGAACTGCGGCATCCCCTTCTGCCACAGTCAGTGCCCGCTCGGCAACATCATCCCCGAGTGGAACGACCTGGCGTGGCGCGACGACTGGCGCACCGCCAGCGACCGCCTGCATGCCACGAACAACTTCCCGGAGTTCACCGGCCGGCTCTGCCCCGCACCCTGTGAGGCCGCCTGCGTCCTCGGCATCAACCAGGAGCCGGTGGCGATCAAGCAGGTTGAGGTGACGATCGTGGAGCGCGCCTGGAAGGAGGGCTGGCTGCAGCCCCGGCCACCGGAGCGCCTGTCGGGCAAGACGGTCGCCGTCATCGGCTCCGGCCCCGCCGGCCTCGCGGCGGCCCAGCAGCTGGCACGCGCCGGCCACACGGTCGCGGTGTTCGAGCGTGCCGACCGCATCGGCGGCCTGCTGCGCTACGGCATCCCCGAGTTCAAGATGGAGAAGCGCTTCCTTGACCGGCGCATCGCGCAGCTCGAGGCGGAGGGTGTGCGCTTCCGTCCCGGCGTCGACGTGGGGCAGGACGTGTCCGCGGCCGACATCCGGGCGCGCTACGACGCCGTCGTCCTCACCGTGGGCGCCACCGCCCCGCGTGACCTGCCCATCCCGGGCCGCGACGCCATCGGCGTGCACCAGGCCATGGAGTACCTGCCGCAGGCCAACCGCTACACCCACGGCGACTACCCGCAGCCCCCGATCCATGTCGGCGGCAAGCACGTCATCATCATCGGCGGAGGCGACACCGGTGCCGACTGCCTCGGCACCGCGCACCGGCAGGGGGCCGCGTCGGTGACGCAGCTCGAGATCATGCCGCGGCCGTCCGAGGTTCGCCCCGAGCACTGGCCATGGCCGACGTTCCCGGTGCTGTACAAGGTGACGTCCGCGCACGAGGAGGGCGGCGAGCGCCTGTACGCCGTCCAGACGCAGGAGTTCCGCAAGGACGCCGAAGGGCGGCTGTGCGCACTCGTGCTCTCCGATGTGCAGCTGCAGGATGGGCGCTTCGTCGAGGTGCCCGGCACCCGGCGCGAGATCCCGGCCGACTTCGTCTTCCTCGCCATGGGCTTCACCGGCGTCGACAAGGGCGGCATGGTGGACCAGTTGGGCGTCGACATGGACGCGCGGGGCAACATCGCCCGTGACGAGCACTTCATGTCGAGCGTGCCGGGCGTGTTCGTGGCCGGCGATGCCGGGCGCGGCCAGTCGCTCATCGTGTGGGCCATCGCCGAGGGCCGGTCGGCCGCGGCGGAGGTCGACCGCTACCTCATGGGCGCCAGCGCCCTGCCGGTGCCCATCGCCCCCACCACGCGGTCGCTCGTGGTGTAGCAAGTAGGCTGGCACCCACACCCCCCGAATGACGAAAGAGGCAATGTGCGCCGCGCAAAGATCGTCTGCACGCTGGGTCCCGCGACGGAATCGCTTGATGCGATTCGCATGCTCGTGGCCTCCGGCATGAATGTCGCCCGGCTCAACATGTCGCATGGCTCCCACGCGGAGCAGCTTGCGCGCTACCAGAACGTCCGCCAGGCGGCCGACGAGTCCGGCAAGGCGGTCGGCATCCTCGCCGACCTCCAGGGCCCCAAGATCCGGCTCGGCAAGTTCGCCGCCGGCAAGGTGCAGATCAACGCCGGTGACCGCTTCACCATCACGATCGACGACATCGACGGCACCGCGCAGCGTGCCTCGACGACGTACAAGGGCCTGCCCGGCGACGTGAAGCCGGGCGACCGCATCCTCATCGACGACGGCCGCGTCGCGCTCCAGGCTGTGAGCGTCACCGAGACCGACGTCGTCACCGAGGTGGTCGAGGGCGGCTTCGTCTCCAACCACAAGGGCATCAACCTGCCCGGTGTGGCCGTGAGCGTGCCGGCGCTGTCGGAGAAGGACGTCGAGGACCTGCGCTGGGCACTGCGCACCGGCGTCGACATGATCGCCCTCTCGTTCGTGCGCAATGCCGCCGACTACGAGGACGTGCGGCGCATCATGGACGAGGAGGGCATCAAGGTCCCCGTCATCGCGAAGATCGAGAAGCCGCAGGCGGTCGAGAACCTCGACGAGATCGTCGAGGCCTTCGACGGCATCATGGTGGCGCGCGGTGACCTCGGTGTGGAGCTTCCGCTCGAGCAGGTGCCGCTGGTCCAGAAGCAGTGCATCCTGAAGGCACGCCTCGCCGGACGCCCGGTCATCGTGGCCACGCAGATGCTCGACTCCATGGAGCACGCGTCGCGCCCCACCCGCGCCGAGACGTCGGACGTCGCCAATGCGGTGCTTGACGGCGCCGACGCGCTCATGCTCTCGGGCGAGACGAGCGTCGGTGAGCACCCCTTCGAGGCCGTGCAGACGATGGCCCGCATCATCGAGCACATGGAGCAGCACGCGCTGTCGTCCGTGCCGCACCTGCCGTACATCGAGAGCGACCCGCGCACGGGCCTCGTCGTCACCTGGGCGGCCACCGAGGTGGCGCACGCGCTCAAGGCCCGCTACCTCGTCGCCTTCACCGAGACGGGGCACTCGGCGCGCGCCCTCGCACGGCACCGTCGTGACACACCGCTGCTCGCCTTCACGCCGCACCAGCGCACGCGCTCGATCCTCGCCCTCGTGTGGGGCATCGAGTCCTACCTCGTGCCCCCGGTCGATCACACCGATCACATGGTCGATCAGCTCGAGGCGGCGCTCCTCGCGTCCGGCCGGGTGGCCATCAACGAGAAGGTCGTCATCGTCGCCGGTGCCCCTCCCGGGCTCGTCGGCGGCACCAACATGGTCCGCGTCCACACCATGGGCCGCGGCCGCTAGCCACCCTTCCGCGCTAGGACTCAAAACGGGTTGTTTTTTGGGGGATTTGTCCGCCCGTTTTGAGTCCTAGCGCGTTCGGTGGGGCTAGGATTGCGGGTGCCAGACGTCCTTTAAGAACCGTCCTGTGAGGCGGGGAAGGAGGTCTCATGTCCGACGCATCCGAGATGCGGGCGGTCCTTGAGGCTGCTGATGTTGCGCGTGCCCTGTCCCGCATCGCGCACGAGATCGACGAACGCACGAAGGGCGCCGACGACATCGTCCTGCTCGGCGTCCCAACCCGCGGCGTGGCACTGGCCCGTCGCATCGGCGCCCGACTGGCCGAGATCCAGGGCCACCCCATCCCGGTCGGCTCCCTCGACATCACGATGTACCGCGACGACCTGCGCCTGAAGAAGGCGCGCGCGCTGCTCCACACCGAGATCCCCACCGGCGGCATCGATGGCCGTCTCGTCGTGCTCGTCGACGACGTCCTCTTCAGCGGCCGCACGGTCCGGGCCGCCCTCGACGCCCTCGGCGACATCGGCCGCCCCCGCATGGTGCAGTTGGCCGTGCTCGTCGACCGTGGCCATCGCGAGCTCCCCATCCGCGCCGACTACGTCGGCAAGAACCTGCCCACGTCCCTGCGCGAGACGGTGCGCGTGCAGCTCGCCGAGCACGACGCCGAGGACGCGGTGCTCGTCGGGGCGGTGACCGCATGAGGCACCTGCTCTCCACCGCCGACCTCACGCGCGACGATGCGCTGCTCATCCTCGACACCGCCGCCGAGCTGGCCCGCATCTCCGACCGCCCCATGAAGAAGCTGCCGACGTTGCGCGGACGCACGGTGGTGAACCTCTTCTTCGAGGACAGCACGCGCACCCGCATCTCGTTTGAGGCCGCGGCCAAGCGGCTGTCGGCCGACGTGATCAACTTCAGCGCCAAGGGCTCGAGCGTCTCCAAGGGCGAGAGCCTCAAGGACACCGCGCTCACGTTGCAGGCCATGGGGGCCGACGCCGTCGTCATCCGTCATGGCGCGAGCGGTGCACCCCACCGCCTGGCCAACGCCGGCTGGATCGAGTCCACGGTCATCAACGCGGGTGACGGCACCCACGAGCACCCCACCCAGGCCCTGCTCGACGCCTTCACCCTGCGCCGCCACCTGCGCGACGGCGAGGGTGACCTCACGGGCGTGCGGGTCACCATCGTCGGCGACGTGCTGCACTCCCGCGTGGCCCGCAGCAACGTGCTCCTGCTGCACACGCTCGGTGCCGACGTGACGCTGTGCGCCCCGCCGACACTGCTGCCCGTCGGCGTCGACACCTGGCCCTGCACGGTCTCGTACGACCTTGACGCCGCCATCGCCGACGCCGACGCCGTCATGATGCTGCGGGTGCAACTCGAGCGCATGAATGCCGCCTACTTCCCGAGCGCCGCCGAGTACTCGCGGCGCTACGGGCTCGACGCCCAGCGCATGGCGACACTGGCCCCGCACACCATCGTGATGCACCCCGGGCCCATGAACCGCGGCATGGAGATCGCCGCCGACGTCGCCGACAGCGAACGCTCCGTCATCGTCGAGCAGGTCTCGAACGGCGTGAGCGTGCGCATGGCCGTCATGTACCTGCTCCTCGGCGGCGCCGAGTCCGGGATTGGTGGGATCGCATGAGCATCGTCATCCGCAACGTCCGCCCCTATGGCGAGGACGCCGTCGACCTCGTGGTGAAGCACGGCGTCATCATCGACATCGTGCCCGCGGGCACCGGCACCGCGAATGCCGAGTACCGCTTCGACGGCGAGGTCGTGCTGCCCGGGCTCGTCGACCTCCACACGCACCTGCGGGAGCCCGGACGCGAGGACGCCGAGACGATCCGCAGCGGCACCCAGGCTGCCGCGCTCGGCGGCTTCACCTGCGTGCATGCCATGGCGAACACCGAGCCGGTGGCCGACACCGCTGGCGACGTCGAACTGGTCTGGCGCAAGGGCGCCGAGGCCGGCTACTGCGACGTGCGCCCCGTCGGCGCCGTCACTGCCGGCCTCCGTGGCGAGCGCCTCGCCGAACTCGGCGCGATGGCCGACTCCGCCGCACAGGTGCGGGTGTTCTCCGATGACGGCAAGTGCGTCTCCGACGCCCTGCTCATGCGTCGCGCGCTCGAGTACGTGAAGGCGTTCGACGGTGTGGTCGCGCAGCATTCGCAGGAGCCACGCCTCACCGACGGCGCCCAGATGAACGAGGGCGCCATGAGCGCGCGCCTCGGCCTGGCCGGCTGGCCCGCCGTCGCCGAGGAGGCCATCATCGCCCGCGACGTCCTGCTCGCGGAGCACGTGGGCTCGCGCCTGCACGTGTGCCACCTCTCCACCGCGGGATCCGTCGAGATCATCCGTTGGGCCAAGGCCCGTGGCATCGATGTCACCGCCGAGGCCACGCCGCACCACCTCGCGCTCACCGAGGACCTCGTGGCCACCTACGACCCGGTGTTCAAGGTGAACCCGCCCCTGCGCACCGAGGCCGACGTCGAGGCCCTGCGCGCGGCGCTCGCCGACGGCACCATCGACATCGTCGCCACCGACCATGCCCCGCACCCACGCGAGGCCAAGGACTGCGAGTGGGCCGCGGCGGCCATGGGCATGCTCGGCCTTGAGACGGCGCTGTCCGTCGTCATCGAGACCATGGTCGACACTGGGCGCCTCACCTGGCGCGAGGTCGCCGAGCGCATGTCGACGGCTCCGGCGCGCATCGGCCGGGTCGCCGACCAGGGTCGCCCCATCGCGGTCGGGGAGCCGGCGAACCTCTGCATCGTCGACCCCCGCACCGACTGGGTCGTCGATCCCGCGCGGCTTGCCTCCCGATCACGCAACACCCCCTTCGCGGCCCGCACCATGCGCGGCCGCGTCGTCGCGACCTTCCTGCGCGGCCAGGCGACCGTGCTGAACGGAGTCCTGCAGTGACGCGCTTCCTCCTCGTCCTCCTCATCATCGGGCTCATCGGGCTCAGCTACCTCGGCATGTGGCGTGCCTGGCAGCGTCGTGTGGCCTCGCAGTCGACGCTGCCCGAACCCCGCCCGCTCACTGGCACCGCCGCCGTCGCTGGCCCCTGGCAGGGGCGCTACATCGGCGCCGCGCACGCCGGACGCTGGCTCGACCGAGTCGACGCCCACGACCTCGGCACGCGTTCCACGGTGGCCGTGTGCGTCACCGCCACCGGTGTCGACCTCGTGCGCGAGGGTGCTCGCTCCTTCGGCGTGCCCTTCGCGGAGCTCGCGGGCGTGCGTGCCGACACCGCGATCGCCGGACGTGCCTACGAGGACGGCGGCCTCGTGGTGCTCACCGTGCGCCTCGGCGCCACCCCCGTCGACATCGGCATCCGCTTCCCCGACACCGACGACCATCTCGCCGCCCTCGCGGCCATCGCGCACCACTCGGAGGTGGCCCCGTGAGCCCCGCACCCATCCCCGCCCTGTTCGTCCTCGAGGACGGTCGCATCTTCCGCGGTGAGGGCTTCGGTGCCGAGGGCACCGCGTTCGGCGAGGCTGTCTTCAACACCGGCATGACCGGCTACCAGGAGACGCTCACCGACCCGTCCTATCGCGGCCAGGTCGTCGTCATGACGGCGCCGCACATCGGCAACACCGGCATGAACGACGAGGACCCCGAGTCGCTGCGCATCTGGGTCAACGGCTTCGTCGTGCGCAATCCCTCACCGATCGCCTCGAACTGGCGCTCGCGCCGCTCGCTCGATGACGAGCTGCGCGCGCAGGGCATCGTCGGCGTGGCAGGCGTCGACACGCGGGCCATCACCCGACACCTGCGCGAGCGCGGTGCCATGCGCGTGGGCCTGTTCACGGGCGCCGCCGCGCTGCAACCGGCGGATGTGCTCGTCGCCCAGGTGCTCGCCTCACCGTCGATGGTGGGTGCCGACTACGTCGGCGACGTCACCACGCCCGAGGCCTACGTGGTGCCCGCCATCGGCGAGCACCGGCTCACCGTCGCCGCCCTCGACCTCGGCATCAAGCGCATGACGCCGCATCGCATGGCCGAGCGCGGCATCGAGGTGCACGTGCTGCCCGCCTCCACGAGTGCCGCGGAGCTGCTCGAGCGCGGGCGTGACGGCATCTTCTTCAGCAACGGTCCCGGCGATCCGTCGACGGCCGACCACGCCACCGACCTCGCGCGCGCGGTGCTGGCGTCGGGTCGCCCCTTCTTCGGCATCTGCTTCGGCAACCAGATCCTCGGACGGGCACTCGGCTTCGGCACCTACAAGCTGAAGTACGGCCACCGCGGCGTCAACCAGCCGGTGCAGGACCGAGCCACCGGCCGCGTCGACATCACCGCGCACAACCACGGCTTCGCCGTCGACGCACCGCTCGACCGCATCTCCGACACGCCCTTCGGCCGCGTCGAGGTGTCGCATGTGTGCCTCAATGACAACGTCGTCGAAGGCCTGCGCGCCCTCGACGTACCCGCGTTCAGCGTCCAGTACCACCCGGAGGCGGCGGCCGGCCCGCATGATGCGACCGGCCTGTTCGACGCCTTCGTCTCGAGCATGACGGGAGTGGGTTGCTGATGCCCCGCCGCACCGACATCCGCAGCGTCATGGTCATCGGGTCCGGCCCGATCGTCATCGGCCAGGCCTGCGAGTTCGACTACTCCGGCACCCAGGCCTGTCGTGTCCTGCGCGACGAGGGCCTGCGCGTGATCCTCGTGAACTCCAACCCGGCCACCATCATGACCGACCCCGAGTTCGCCGATGCCACCTACGTCGAGCCCATCACGCCCGACGTCGTCGAGCGCATCATCGCGAAGGAACGCCCGGATGCCCTGCTGCCCACCCTCGGTGGGCAGACGGCGCTCAACACGGCCATGGCCCTGCATCGCAATGGTGTCCTCGAACGCTATGGCGTCGAGCTCATCGGTGCAGACGTCGACGCCATCGAACGTGGCGAGAACCGTGAGCGCTTCAAGGAGATCGTCGCCGAGATCGGTGCCGAGAGCGCCCGCAGCGCCATCTGCCACACACTCGACGAGGCCTTCGCCGCCGTCGAGGACCTCGGCTACCCGGTCGTCGTGCGCCCCTCGTTCACCATGGGCGGCGCCGGTTCCGGCTTCGCCTACAACGCCGACGACCTGCGCCGCATCGCGGGTGCCGGCCTGCAGGCCAGCCCCACCACCGAGGTACTCCTCGAGGAGTCGATCCTCGGTTGGAAGGAGTACGAGCTCGAGCTCATGCGCGACCGCAACGACAACGTGGTCGTCATCTGCTCGATCGAGAACATCGATCCCATGGGCGTGCACACCGGTGACTCCATCACGGTCGCACCCGCACTCACGCTCACCGATCGCGAGTACCAGCGCATGCGCGACGTCGGCATCGCCGTCATCCGTGCGGTCGGCGTCGACACGGGCGGCTGCAACATCCAGTTCGCGGTGAACCCGGAGAACGGCCGCCTCATCGTCATCGAGATGAACCCGCGGGTCTCCCGCTCGTCGGCACTTGCCTCGAAGGCGACGGGCTTCCCGATCGCGAAGATCGCCGCCAAGCTCGCCGTGGGGTACACACTCGACGAGATCCCGAACGACATCACGCGTGAGACGCCGGCGTCCTTCGAGCCCACGCTCGACTACATCGTCGTGAAGGTGCCGCGCTTCGCCTTCGAGAAGTTCCCGCAGGCCGACCCCACCCTCACGACGCACATGAAGTCCGTCGGTGAGGCGATGAGCCTCGGCCGCTCCTTCCCCGAGGCGCTGCAGAAGGCCTTGCGCTCCATCGAGAAGCGCGAGGCCGTGTTCGCCTGGCCGGTATCGCCGAGCGAGGTGGACGTGCCCGCGCTGCTCGAGCGCATGCGCGTCCCGCGAGACGGCCGTCTCAGCGAGGTGCAGCTCGCGCTGTGGGCGGGTGCAACCGTCGAGGCCGTGCACGAGGCCACCCGCATCGACCCCTGGTTCCTCGAGCAGATCGTCGCCATCAACGAGGAGGCCGACGCCATCCGCGCGGCAGCTGCGCTTGACCACGCCACGCTCCTGCGGGCCAAGCGCATGGGCTTCGCCGACGCACAGATCGCACAGTTGCGCGGCAGCACCGAGGAGGCCGTCCGCGCCGAGCGTCACGCGCTCGGACTGCGGCCGGTGTTCAAGACGGTCGACACCTGCGCGGCCGAGTTCGCGGCGCGCACGCCGTACCACTACTCCGCCTACGACGAGGAGACCGAGGTCATGCCGCGTGAGCGGCAGGCCGTCATCATCCTCGGCAGTGGCCCCAACCGCATTGGGCAGGGCATCGAGTTCGACTACTCGTGCGTGCACGCGGCGATGACGCTGCGTGAGGCGGGCTACGAGACGATCATGGTGAACTGCAACCCCGAGACCGTCTCCACCGACTACGACACCTCCGACCGCCTGTACTTCGAGCCCCTCACGCTCGAGGACGTGCTCGAGATCGTGCATGCCGAGCAGCAGGCCGGCCCCCTCGCGGGCGTCATCTGCCAGCTCGGCGGCCAGACCCCACTCGGGCTCGCGCAGCGCCTGAAGGACGCCGGCGTGCCGATCGTCGGCACCAGCCCGGAGGCCATCCACCTCGCGGAGGACCGCGGTGCCTTCGGCCAGGTGCTCGAGGACGCCCAGCTGCCGGCACCGAAGTTCGGCACCGCCACCTCCTTCGCGGAGGCGCGCGAGATCGCCGACGAGATCGGCTACCCGGTGCTCGTGCGCCCGTCGTACGTGCTCGGTGGTCGGGGCATGGAGATCGTGTACGACGAGGCGTCACTGCGCACCTACCTCGAGCGGGCCACGCTCATCGAGCCCGGTCGTCCGGTGCTCGTCGACCGATTCCTCGACGATGCGCTCGAGATCGACGTGGACGCGCTCTACGACGGCACCGACCTGTACATCGGTGGCGTCATGGAGCACATCGAGGAGGCCGGTATCCACTCCGGCGACTCCGCGTGTGCCCTGCCGCCGATCACGTTGGGACGCAACGACATCGAGCGCATCCGCACGAGCACGCGGGCCATCGCCGAGGGCGTTGGCGTGCGCGGGCTGCTGAACATCCAGTTCGCGCTCGCGGCTGGCGTGCTCTACGTCCTCGAGGCCAACCCGCGCGCGAGTCGCACGGTGCCCTTCGTCTCCAAGGCCACGGCCGTGCCGCTGGCGAAGGCCGCCGCCCGCATCGCGATGGGAGAGACCATCGCACAGTTGCGCGCCGAGGGAGTGCTCCCCACGTACGGCGATGGCGGTGCCTTCCTGCCGAACGCCCCGGTCGCCGTGAAGGAGGCGGTGCTGCCGTTCGGCCGCTTCCAGGGCGTCGACACGGTGCTCGGTCCCGAGATGAAGTCCACGGGCGAGGTCATGGGCATCGACAGCAACTTCGGCATGGCCTTCGCCAAGTCGCAGCTGGCGGTGAACAACAAGCCCATGCCGAGTGCAGGCCGCATCTTCGTGTCACTCGCCGACCGCGACAAGCGTGCCGCGATCTTCCCGGTGAAGCGCCTCGCCGACCTCGGGTTCACGATCCTCGCCACCGAGGGCACGGCCGATGTGCTGCGCCGCAACGGCGTCGTCGTCGAGGAGGTGCGCAAGCACTCGCAGGGCCCGGGCCCGGACGGCGAGCGCACCATCGTGCAGCGCATCCTCGACGGTGACATCGCGCTCGTCGTGAACACGCCGGTGGGTTCCGGTGCCCGGTCGGACGGCTACCAGATCCGCACGGCCGCCGTGCTGCGCAACGTGCCGTCCATCACGACCGTGCACGGTCTGGGCGCCGCGGTGCAGGGCATCGAGTCCGAGCTCAACCACGAGTTCCGCGTGAAGTCGCTGCAGGACTGGGCCGCCGACATCACGGAGGCACGCCGGTGACGCAGTTCCGTGCCCGCCTCGCGGGCAATCGCGCGGTGGGGGAGTACCGCCACCTCGTGCTCGTCACCTCCGCTGAGATCGGGCAGGTGCGCCCCGGTCACTTCGCCACGGTCGCTGTCGGCGGCCGCGACTCGGGGATGCTGCTGCGTCGCGCCTTCTCGATCCACCGCGTGTCGACGAAGCCGAGCACCGGCACCGCCATCGAGCTCGTCATCGCAGCGAAGGGCCCCGGTACCCAGTGGCTCGCATCGCAGCCCGAGGGCACGCTCATCGACGTCATCGCCCCCCTGGGTCGCCCCTTCTCGCTGCCGAAGGAGCCGGTGCCCTGCGTGCTCGTCGCTGGCGGCTACGGCGCGGCCCCCATGATCGCCCTCGCCGAGGAGTTGCGTTCCCGCGGCTGCCGCGTCGACGTCGTGCTCGGTGCGGCCACGGAGTCGCGGCTCTTCGGCGTGCTTGACCTCAAGCGCATCGCCGACTCCATCACCGTCACCACGGACGACGGGTCGCTCGGTGTGCGCGGCATGGTGAGCGACGTGCTGCCCGACGTGATGCGTCGCGCCGACAGCGCCGTCGTCTATGCCTGCGGACCCATGGGCATGCTGCGCGCGGTGTCCGAGATCGCAGCCCGCACTGGCGCCATCGCCCAGTGCGCGGTCGAGGAGGCCATGGCCTGCGGCGTCGGTGTGTGCATGACGTGCGTGCTGCCGGTCGTCGGCGATGACGGCCGCACCCGCATGGTGCGCTCCTGTACCGAGGGCCCCGTGTTCCGTGGCGATCGCGTGCGATGGGACGCCGTCGGCACGGTGCCCGCCGATGCGGTCGGCGCTCCGAGGACGGGTGGGCACTGACGATGGCCGTCGACCTTTCCACCACGATCGGGCGCCTCACCCTGCCGGCGCCGGTGCTCACCGCAAGCGGTTGTGCTGCTGCGGGCCGCGAACTGGATCCGTACTTCGACATCACGCGCATCGGGGCGATCACGACGAAGAGCATCATGCTCGAGCCGCGCTCCGGCCGTCCCACGCCCCGCATGGCCGAGACCCCGAGCGGCATGCTCAACTCCATCGGCCTGCAGGGGCCCGGCATCGATGCCTTCCTCGAGCACGACCTGCCGTGGCTGCGTCAGCGCGGTGCCCGAGCCGTCGTCTCGATCGCCGGCAATGACGTGCATGAGTTCGGTCGGCTGGCACGTCGCCTGCGCGGTGTGGAGGGCGTCTCCGCGATCGAGGTCAACATCTCCTGCCCCAATGTCGCCAACCGCGGGCTGGTGTTCGCATGCCAGATGGGGAGTGCCGCGGAGGTGATGGCGGAGGTGCGTCGCTACGCCGACCCCACGGTGCCCTTGCTTGCCAAGCTCTCGCCCGATGTCACCGACATCGTCGAGATCGCCCACGCGGTCGTCGACGCCGGTGCTGACGGGCTGTCGATGATCAACACCATGCTCGGCATGTCGATCGACCCGGTCACCCTGCGCCCCCACCTCGGCGGTCGCACCGGTGGCCTGTCCGGCCCGGCCATCCGCCCGGTGGCGGTGCGAGCCGTCTACCAGGTGCACGCAGCCCTGCCGCACGTGCCGATTGTCGGCATGGGCGGCATCCGGTCGGGGCGCGACGCCCTCGAGTTCATCGCAGCCGGCGCCTCGGCCGTGTCGGTCGGCACCGTCATCTTCAATGATCCGTCCTCGCCGCTGCGCATCCAACAGGAGCTGCACGACGAACTGGCGGCCCGCGGGTTCACTAGCCTGCGCGATGTCATCGGCATCGCGCACCGGGAGGGCTGAGCACATGCTGAAGGGACCCATCGCCGTCGCGCTCGACGGACCCGACCTCGCCACCGTCGCGGGGTGGGCGCATGCGGTCGCACCGCACGTGTCCACGCTCAAGGTGGGGCTCGAGGCCTACCTGCGCGATGGCGCCGCCGCCGTCGAGGTGGTGCGCACCGCCGGTTGCGCGCTCTTCCTCGACCTCAAGCTGCACGACATCCCGAACACCGTCGCCGGCGCGGCACGGTCGGTGTCGCATTTCGCACCCGACTACCTCACGGTGCACGCCCTCGGTGGTCGCGACATGATCCGTGCCGCCGTCGAGGCCCTGCCGGGCACCCGCATCACCGCGGTCACGGTGCTCACGTCCATGGACGCCCAGGCCCTCGCCGACGTCGGGATCGCCACCGACCCGCTCACCACGGCGGTGCGCCTCGCGGTGCTCGCCGTCGAGGCAGGCGCCCGGGCGATCGTGTGCTCGCCGCTGGAGGTGGCCGCCATCCGTGCGGCCGTCCCGAACGACATCACGCTCATCACCCCGGGGGTGCGCCCCGCGGGCACCGCCCTCGGCGATCAGCGACGCGTGGCCACCCCGCAGCAGGCCCTCGCCGATGGCGCCGACCTCGTCGTCATCGGGCGTCCCATCACCGGCGCAGCCGACCCCGCGGCAGCCGCCGCTGCCATCGCCGGGAGCCTGTGATGCTGCCCGCGCAGACGGCCGAGGATCGCGCTGCGGCCCTCGAGCGTGCCGCTGAGGCCCGTCGCACGCGGGCGATGATCCGCCATCGCCTCAAGTTCGCTGGTGCCTCCATCGCCGAGGTCCTCGAGCAGGGTCGCTCCGACGACGCCGTCGGCCGCATGCGGGTCGTGGCCCTCTTCGAGTCCATGCCGGGCATCGGACGCGTGCGGGCGCGGGAGCTCATGGGTGAGTTCGGCATTGCCGACTCGCGGCGCATCCGCGGCCTCGGGCCGCAGCAGGTGCAGGCCATCGTCGACCACTTCGGTGCGCGATGAGCCTGGGTGCGCCCATCATCGTCGTCGCCGGCCCGTCCGGTGTCGGCAAGGGCACCGTCATCGCCTGGGCCCGCCAGCACATGCCGCAGGCCTGGCTATCGGTGTCGGCCACCACGCGTGCCCCGCGTCCCGGCGAGGTCGATGGCGTGAACTACCACTTCCTCACCCCCGACGCCTTCGATGCCATGGTGCGGGCCGACGCCTTCCTCGAGTGGGCCGAGTACGCGGGCAACCGCTACGGCACGCCGCTGCAGCCCCTGCTCGACCACGCCGCTGCCGGCCAGCCGGTGCTGCTCGAGATCGAGCTCCAGGGTGCCCGACAGGTGCGCGAGCGGCTCCCCGAGGCCACGCTCGTCTTCATCGCGCCCCCCACGTGGGACGAGCTCGTGCGCCGACTCAACGGCCGCGGCACGGAGGCGCCCGAGGTCGTCGAGCGGCGTCTGGCCACGGCGCGCGAGGAGATGGCTGCCGCCCGGGAGTTCGACGTGACCATCCTGAACGACGACGTCGAGCGGGCGGGCGCGGCCTTGGTAGACTTGCTCGGATCCGCCACCACGAAGTGATGAGGTAGCCCGTGTCGAATGTCCGACCCGAAGGCATGACGAACCCCCCGATCGACGACCTGTTGTCGGTCGCCGGGAGCAAGTACCAGCTCGTCATCTACGCTGCCCGCCGCGCGCGCCAGATCAACGCGTACTACGCCCAGCTGGGTGAGGGCCTGCTCGAGAACGTCGGCCCGCTCGTCGACACCCAGTTGCAGGAGAAGCCCCTCTCCATCGCCATGCGCGAGATCAACGAGGGCCTGCTCTCGATCACGCACCGCGACGAGGCCTGACGCAGGGCGCGGTGACCACGATGTCCGGGGCGCACGCGCCGCACGTCATCGTCGGGGTCACGGGCGGGATCGCCGCCTACAAGGCCTGTGAGGTCATCCGCCGGCTCACCGAGCAGGGGGTCGATGTCACGGTCGTGCCCACGCTCTCGGCCCTCCGCTTCGTCGGCGAGGCCACCTTCGCCGCGCTCTCCGGGCATCCCGTCGCCACCGATGTGTGGACCGAGGTGCAGGACGTGCCGCACGTGACGCTCGGTCGCCATGCCGATGCCGTCGTCGTCGTTCCCGCGACGGCCGACTTCCTCGCCCGCGCCGCCCAGGGGCGCTCGGATGACCTGCTCGGGGCGGTCCTCCTCACCACCCGCGCACCCGTCGTCGTCGCACCCGCCATGCACACCGAGATGTGGGAGCACCCCGCCACCCGCGCCAACGTCGCCACGCTGCGCTCACGCGGGATCGTCGTGCTGGAGCCGGCCGTCGGTCGCCTCACCGGGCCCGACTCCGGCAAGGGCCGCCTGCCCGAGCCCACGTCGATCGCCGACGTCGTGCTGCAGGCGCTGCGCCGTGGGGGAGCGCTCCCGGACCTGCTGGGCCGGCACGTCGTCGTGTCCGCCGGCGGCACCCGCGAGCCCATCGACCCGGTGCGCTTCATCGGCAATCGCTCGAGTGGATTGCAGGGCTACGCGCTCGCGGCGATGGCCGCCGGGCGCGGTGCGCGCGTCACGCTCGTGAGCGCCAACGTCGACCTCGCCGACCCTGCTGGCGTCGACGTCGTCCGTGTGGGCACCGCCGCCGAGCTCGATGCCGCCGTGCATGCGGCAGCGGCCGATGCCGATGCCATCATCATGGCGGCTGCCGTGGCGGACTTCGCGCCGGTCGAGGTAGCCGACCACAAGCTGAAGAAGGACGTCGCGCCACCGGCCATCGCATTGCGCCGCAACCGTGACGTGCTCGCCTCGCTGGTCGAGGCGCGCAGACCGGGTCAGGTGATCGTCGGCTTCGCCGCTGAGACGGGCGATGCCGAGGGCAGCGTCCTTGAGCACGCCACGCGCAAGCTGGCCGTGAAGGGCTGCGACCTGCTCGTCGTGAACGATGTCTCCGGCGCAGAGGGATTCGGCTCGGCCACGAACACCATCACGATCCTTGCTGCAAATGGTTCGCAACAAGCGTTTCACAGCATGAGCAAGCAGGCGGTCGCGGATGCCGTGCTCGATGCCATCGCGGAACAGTTGCCGGCATCACAGTGAGGGGCGCCCCGCGCTCCCGGGAGGAGTTGCCGTGGCACGCAGGCTGTTCACGTCGGAATCCGTGACCGAGGGTCACCCCGACAAGATGGCGGACCAGATCTCCGACGCCATCCTCGATGACCTGCTCGGCCAGGACCCCCACAGCCATGTGGCGGTCGAGACGCTGCTCACCACGGGCCAGGTGCACGTCGCCGGCGAGGTGACGACGAACGGCTTCGCCGACGTCATGCGCATCGTGCGCGAGGTCGTCCTCGACATCGGCTACGACTCCTCCATCAAGGGCTTCGATGGTGAGTCCTGCGGCATCCAGGTGTCGATCGGCCAGCAGAGCGGTGACATCGCACAGGGTGTCGCGGCTGCCATCGAGCAGCGTGCCGACGCCTCGCACGACCCGCTCGACGCACAGGGCGCCGGAGACCAGGGCCTCATGTTCGGCTACGCCACCGACGAGACGCCGTCCTTCATGCCGTTGCCCATCGACCTCGCCCATCGGCTCGCGGAGCGCCTCACCGGCGTGCGCAAGACCCACGAGCTGCCCTACCTGCGGCCCGACGGCAAGACCCAGGTCACCATCGAGTACGACGGGGTGCGGCCGGTGCGCCTCGACACCGTCGTCGTGTCCTCGCAGCACGCCGACGGCACGAGCATCGAGGGCATGCTCACGCCCGACATCCACAAGTACGTCGTGGAGCCGGTGCTCGCCGAGCTCGACAGCATCGACGTCACCGGTGCCCGCCTGCTCGTGAACCCCACCGGCCGCTTCGTCGTCGGTGGCCCCATGGGCGATGCCGGCCTCACCGGCCGCAAGATCATCGTCGACACCTACGGCGGCATGGCCCGCCACGGCGGCGGTGCCTTCTCCGGCAAGGACCCGTCGAAGGTCGATCGTTCCGCCGCCTATGCCATGCGCTGGGTAGCGAAGAACGTCGTCGCATCGGGGCTTGCGAAGCGCTGCGAGGTGCAGGTGGCGTACGCCATCGGCAAGGCCCAGCCCGTCGGCCTCTTCGTCGAGACGTTCGGCACCGGCCTCGTGCCCGATGAGCAGATCCAGGACGCCGTGCAGGCCGTGTTCGACCTGCGTCCGGCTGCCATCATCCGCGACCTTGACCTGCTGAACACCGACGTGGTGCGCTACCGCCCCACCGCGGCCTACGGCCACTTCGGGCGTTCCAATGTCACCTACAACCGCTGCACGCCGGGTCACCCGGACGAGGTGGCGCCGTCGGTGTCCGTGTTCACGTGGGAGCGCACCGACCGGGCCGACCTGCTGGCGCGCGCCGTCCGCGGCTGAGCGTCGGGCAGACTGCGGCCATGATCGCCGCAGTCGCGGTCGACGTGGCCCTGCCGCACCTCGATCGCACCTTCGACTACCGCGTGCCCGAGGGCATGGCGGTGGCCGTCGGGGTGCGGGTGCGGGTGGCGTTCGCGGGTCGGCTCGTCACGGGCATCGTCCTCGCCCTGCATGACGATGCCTCGCATGCCACTGCCGACATCCGCGCGCTTGTGTCGCCGGCCACGGTGCTCACCCAGACCATGGCGGCGCTCGTGCGTGCGGTTGCCGATCGCTACGCCGGCACCTTCGCCGACGTCGTGCGCTTCGTGGTGCCGCCCCGGCATGCGCGTGCCGAGACCGCGGCCCTTGCGGCACCGCTCGCACCCCTGCCCACGCCGCAGCCGATCGCGTCCTCGCTGGCCGCGCTGCCCGTGCGTGGACTCGACGCGTTCATGGCCCGCCACGCACGTGGTGAGGCACTCGCGGCCTGCCTCGAGCTGCCGACGGTCATCGACGTGCACGATGCGGTGGCCGACCTGGCGGTGGGCCTCGTCGCCCACGGCTCGGTGATCGTCGTTGCCCCGGACGCCCGCGACGTCGATGCGCTCGCGGCAGCGCTCGACGCCCGGGGCGTCAGCGCACTCGTCATGCGCGCCGGTGACGGCCCCTCCGCGCGCCAGCGGGTCTTCACGGCGGTGTCGCGCGCCGAGCGCTGCGTGGTCGTCGGCACCCGCGCAGCGGCCTTCGCCCCCGTGGGGGAACGCGGCACCACGATCGTCCTCGGCGACGGCGACGATGCCCTCGTCGAGGCGCAGGCACCCGGATGGCATGCCCGCGAGGTCGCCCTGCTGCGTGGCACGGTGCAGTCCTGGTCCACCCTGCTCGTGTCGCACCATCGATCGGTTGAGGTGGCCGCCCACGTGGCCGCTGGCACGGTGCGGCCGCTCGAGGTGCCGCGGGAGGCGTGGCGGCGTGCCAGTGTCCGCTGCGAGGCGGTGCCCGAGCGCTATGACGACGCCGACCCGCTGCTGCACCGCCTGCGCATCCCCCCGAGTGCGTTCCGTGCCATGCGCGAGGCGCTGCGCACGGGACCGGTGCTCGTGTCCGTCGCGCAACGGGGGTACGTCACGGCGGTGCGCTGCGCGGGCTGCCGCGAATCCGCGCGCTGCACCGCCTGCGGTGGCCCCATCGGCGTCGCGGCCGAGGGCGCTGCCCCCCGTTGCCGCTGGTGCGGCACGGCCGCCTGGTCCTGCACCTGGTGTGGCGGCACGCGGGTGCTCTTCCGGGCCCTCGGCGGCGAACGCACCCGCGAGGAACTCGGCCGCGCGTTCCCGGACGTGCCCATCCGCGTCGTCGATGCCGAGCACCCGCTGCCCACCATGCCAGAGGGGCCCCACCTCCTGGTCGTCACCCCCGGTGCGGAGCCGCGCGGCCGAGCCGTGCTCGGTGTCATCCTCGACGTCGAGACGGTGCTCGCACGGCACGACCTCAACGCTGCCAGTGAGGCGCTGCGGCGGTGGCTCGAGGTGGCGGCGAGGGTCCAGCCGGACGGGCGCGTGCTCGTCGTCGGCTCGCCCACAGCGCCAGCCGTGCAGGCACTCGTGCGCGCCGATCCCGTCGGCTTCGCCGATCGTGAACTCGCCGCTCGCACCGTCGCCGGGCTGCCACCCGCGGTGCACTGCGCGCTCATCGAGGCGCCGGTCGGCACTCCGGCCGCCCGCGAGGTGGCCGACGGTGTCGCGGCAGCACGCGTCCTCGGGCCGGTGGTGCGGGGCGATGCCGAGCGTTGGCTCATCCTGCACGCCGATCTGGTGGCGCTCCGTGCCGCCGTCCGCGCCATGGTGGTGCGCCGCAGCGCGGGCAAGACCCTCGCCGGCATCGCCGTGCGGCTCGATCC